>JAJNBK010000318.1 GCA_021155845.1 Nitrososphaeraceae archaeon | reverse complement strand
AGAAAGAAAGATACGACGACGACACTTTTAAGGAGATATATTCAAATTTACTTATAGTAGAATTCATTTATCGCCAGCGCAGTCCAGACATTATTTGGGGACAGATAAAGAGAACTCTTAATGCAATTTCAAAACAACTATGTATTGCTAATTTTACCGTAATTCGAAGCATTGGTGATATTGATGAAAAAGGGCATGCCACATTTGTATTTCTATTAGAAGCAATTACACTGCCCCCATATATGGCAAGAACCGGCCCTCATATTTTCCGGAGAAAGGATACCGCCAGTTTCATCTCAGAGAATATCAAAAAATCTCTGCTGATATGGATAGATAATGAAATGAAGGTTAAAAGTTTGGTCAAGAGAAAAACAACAAATGCCAAAGAGTATGTGAAATTAATTTTGGATAACAAAAAAGATGTAGGTGTTACTAAGGGATTGATAGAAGACATACAAGAGACACTTCAAATTTATACAGGAGATGAGAAAGAAATAGACGGATTAGTAAAGAATGCAATCTACAAGCTTATCACCACGGATCCCCGCATTTTCAGATAGAATTGGTATAAATTCCTCAAAACTTTTCAATATTATTTCATATCCACATTTTAGTGAAACAGAATATTCTAATCGTTTGAAGGAAATATATTCACTTGGAATCAATTCCATATTCTCTGTTGGTCGAACAAAAATTGGAAGTATGTCTATTGCAGGAAAAGGTTGTGTAAGCCTAGTTGTAAAAGCTGAGATCAAAAATACAATTTGTGCTCTTAAGATAAGAAGAACTGATGCAAACAGGAAAACGATGGACAGAGAAGTGACTTTACATCGAATAGCAAATTCAGTTGGTGTTGGTCCTGACATACTAGACTATTCAGAAAACTTTGTAATAATGCAATTCATCGATGGTTTGAGCATAATTAACTGGATAAATCATCAAAATATCAACCCAGAACAGGTTCGCAATGTCGTTATCAGTACAATGGAACAATGCTATAAATTAGATAGAGCACATCTCGATCACGGTGAATTAAGTTGTCTAGATCATCATATAATAGTATCGCAAGCGAGTACTGCCAACATTATAGACTTTGAAAGCTCGAGTACAAAAAGGAAGACATGCAATGTAACAGCGGCTGCTCAGTCACTATTTCTAAGTGGACTAGTTTCAAAAAAAGTGAATGAACTATTACATCTGCCGGAAAGGGAAAAAATGATCAAAGCATTGAGGAGCTACAAACAGGATCAATCTAGAGATAACTTTGATAATATCATGAGTATCTTAGTCAGATAGCTATCGTATAATATAGTGTGGGTTCTAATATAGTAATCATAAGAAAGTATGAAAAAAGATAATATCTAAATATCAATTTCACATGCCTCATTGTTAGCAGTGGTAGAGAAGGCAATAATAAACAATGCTAAACCTATCAATATTCAAGTCCTGAGACTATCGCTTATTGCTATAGTTTCAGTCGTTATTTTTGAATTTTGTGCAGGAGTTATTGCAAACAGTTTATCGTTAATTACCGACAGTGCTCATGCCCTACTTGATGCTGGAGTCACCGGAATTTTACTTATTGCGGCCAGGTTAGCATTAAAACCAAGAGATATTGAACATACATACGGTCATGGAAAAATAGAAACCATTGGTGGTTTTATTGGAGGTGTAGCATTATTCGTATTAGCAATATTTTTTATTTATGAGGCACTAGCAAGAATTACAATCGCTTCAGCTGGTGGTTTACTTGTTAAACCAGGTTTCTTAGGATTCGCCGCTGTCTTGTATACCTTGTCAATTGATGGCTTTAGATTAGTGCTTCTACAACGTGCGACAAAACAGACTGGGAGCATAACTTTGAAGGCTGACTATTATCATGCATTTACAGACCTTTTATCTACAGCGGTTGTATTCTTAGGCCTGTGGCTTGTTACAATTGGATTTAATCATGGTGATTCGATTGCAGCTATAGTTCTCGGAGGATTTCTTGCTTACCTAAGTTTTACATTTATGCGCCGAGTTGGAAGAGAAACTTTCATTGAGGTAATAGTAATTCTTAGAGCCAATATGAGTTTTGACAATGCCCACAAGATAAGTGTAGAAGTAGAAAAGAATATTGCCGAGAGTATCGGCGGTAATCCAAACATTGTAATTCATTTCGAGCCAATCTGGAGCTCTGATCTATCCTTAGAATCGATTATTGAGACAGCAGCCCTTGATGTCAAAGGAGTAAAAGGCGTTCATAACATTTCAGTTGCTAGAGCAGATTTTGGTGAAGTGATAAATGTCTCGGTACATATTCAGATGGACAGGTTTACAAAATTAATCGATGCTCATTCTATTGCTAATTTAGTAGAAGATTCAATAAAGAAACATATTAGAACAGTACAACACGTAATAGTTCATCTTGAACCTCTGATGCCAGGTGTACAAAAGGCAAAAATTCTCGTGGATAAATCAATGGAAGAATCGATAAAGAGCATAATTTCCAGCCGAAAAGATATTGTACATATTAATAACATTATAATAAATGAAGACATATTAAAAATTGACATAAACTGTGTATTCCAAACCTCTGGAGAAACCATAGAGCAAATTCATGAGAAAGTTTCGCGACTTGAGAGAGAGATCCGTACAAGTTATCCTAGTGCAATTGTTACCATACATGCAGAACCATCATAAATCTTTATCAGGTATCCCATTTCAATCTTATAATTTGTTTTATCATAATGTTTATTGCTCAATAAAAGAAAACTTACATTAATTTAAGATTTCTCTCATTATTTATGATCCTTAATTTTCTTCAATTGTATATCACCTATGCTAACAGAGAATTCTGAACGTTATAGGAATTGAATTATTTTATCATTATTGTATTTTATTATAAGATAATTCTATAGTAGAATAAAGAGAGAAATAAAACGATAAGGAGTAGTATGTTATATTACTCTGATACTCTTCCAATAACTTTTGCCTTCTTATCTATTCTTATAAGTGCTTCAACAATTTTGATGATGAATATAAAAAGTTATTAAAAGATTGAACATCAATTAGAAAGAGGGTTAGACTTAAAATTCAGATCATTATTAACAGGTATTCCCATATATTTTCTAAAGATATTTACATGGTTAATGTATATAATAGCATACTTACATATAAGGTCAGGAGGATAATAAAAAATAATGTCATCGTCAGCTAGTGGCTTTATCAAAGCAATAGAATCAGGTTCAAAGCATCTTGTACTCAAGAGATTTACTTTCCGCTATCCAGAACA
>JAJNBK010000004.1 GCA_021155845.1 Nitrososphaeraceae archaeon | reverse complement strand
AGTACGTCAGAGAAGCATTAATGAAGAGGGCGAAGTTGTAACCCAGATAAGCCCTGAGCTAAGTAATATAAATCAGACTGAGGCTAACCTCATTGTTAAGACATTCAAGGATACTGATGCATGGGGAATGGCATACTGGCAATGGAATATTGATGCTCATCCTATAGCAACTTACAACCTCATTAGGGGTGCTGATGCCACGGGAGCGCCACAAACAACAAATTACTTTGATATTCTCAAAAATGCATATTCAAGTGTTTATCCTGAAATTACATCGGGAAATTCTACAAGTTAGCCTAAGGCATTTTCCAGAGCCTTAACATTTTATATATATATTTTATGTATTTTTGACAAGTGGTGCTATGCACATATTTTGAATTTTGCATAACTTAATCATTAAATCAGGATAAGATATTTGTATTAGGTTCCGTAAATAAACCTGTGGATATATATATACATACCATAAATAACATCTACAAGCTTGAAGGAAATGAAAGCATAAAGTAAATTTTTTAATTTTCTCTGTAATAATGTATAATCCATTATTATAGGTTGAGCAATTAATATTCATCTACAATAATGTTCTTTTATCGTGCTGGTTGATTTGCTGATTGCTGTATGATAAAGAGATGGATATAGAGCAATATAGATTGAACAAGATTCCTATCGTTGGAGAGGGCGCTTAGCAATCAGTATGTTCGAAATTCTCAATGTAATCTGTCTACAGTAAATCTTATCCAATCGAATATCAGAATATTTTATATTTTTTTAAATATGCCCTAATTACTGTTATGAGATTTGAAGTAAAGACATTATTTTCTATAGAGAGCAGTAGAAAAAAATTAGAAATATTTAACAATAAGTTAACAACTGCCAAATACATCAAAATTCTATGTAACTAATCTTGGACTTTTGAATGCAATTGAAGTCGTACAATGGGAATAAATCATGTGCTGTTTGATAAATTTACAGAATTGCCAATTCAATAGACAGAATATTTACTTGAAGTATTAGTGAGCCATTAATATTTATAAAATTCTACTACTGTAAAAGTAAAATAAGAAACAATAATCAGAAGAGACCAAGTCTATCCAAGCAACAAAGCTGTGACGAATTATAAGACATATTAGATTCTATATATCTTCTAATAGTTTGATACTTTTTTTCCATATGTGTTAAATGTTGTTCCCGAACCTCCATATTTTGGAACTGCCCTTTTTCCTAGCTTTCGCCTTTTCTTCAAGAATTTACTGCATACGAAATAATTGCAGAAGAGAAATTATTATTTTCTTTCTGTCTGCATACACTATGGATCTACTATGGAGTATCCTTCTTATGCTTCTGCTGTAGATGCTTATCTGATATAAAGAGAAATGATGCCTGTGCAATCAGTGCAAGCACGACTGCTAATGCAAGACCGATTACATTCATCGTGCTGCCTAAATAAAAAATTAAGCCGATCTGGAGTGTCAAATAAATTGCAGATCCAAATAGAACGTATTTGGTATCTCCTAGGTTAAGAAATTTTGAATTAAGAGTCCAAACTATCATCATAGGAATGATTCCTATGCTCATAATCCTCATGGCATTGAGAGAAGCCATATAGTGAGGAAATAAATTTTGCAATATCCATGGACTAGACAAAAATAGTATAGCAGTAAGGCCTATTGAAACCAATAAACCGAGAAATCGTACTCTTGTCTTTTTTAGACCGCTTGACTCTTCAGGAATAAGATATTGATAAAAGCTAATAGGTATCATTCCTAGAAATAATAGGAATTGAAAACCTAGCTGGTAATAGCCTAATACAGCATAACCAAATAAAGGCGCAATAATAAGTTTATCAAAATACAACAAGAATGCATTGGACATATTGAAAGAATATATATTTAATGAAAACTTGATTTTACTTTTTACTTCGCTAAAATCCCTACTGAACTCTTTCGTAGAAATGAAATATCTTTGGCTAAATATCAGAAACGAAATAATAAAACCAATTGCTATTCCCGTTATTCCTATGAAGTAATACAGTAAAATAGATAAAAAAAGTTGCGATGCTCTTGCCCCAATATTGACAAACGCATATTGTTTGTACATTTTTCTTCCAAGAAGTTCATAAGTGCTCATCATCCAGAATGCCATACCTATGACAAAGAAGCCGAGAATCCAGTTGAAGAAAGCAACTATTATGGCAGCAATTCCGCTAGAAATTAGAATTAGCTGGTTTGCTTGTACATTTATTTTGCTTGAACCCTTTGCAACGTAGGTGGTAACCGTAGTGTTCAAGCCAAGAAGGGCGGCACTTGCTGCTAATGATGCTATGGATATTTCATAATTAGTTTTTCCATATTCATCTGCATTTTGAATTAAGGCAAGGAGTAACCAAAATGCGCCAGTGGCAGCAGCACCTAGCAGATTACCTAAAGTTATGTAAATTAAGCCTTTGTGAGAACTTAAAAATCGCAATCTCATTTATTCATACATACCTATTGTCTTAGATTTTATTTGTTCTTTTTTTTGGCATATAGATATTCATATTTACTTGTTGACTTTTGGCTGAGCAGTTTCGACTACCATTTGATACCATGCTCTCTTGTTACTTTTTATTATCAAACATTTTACTTCTGTCAAAAACTTTTCCAACATGCTTTTCTCTTGTTCTAGTAATTCCTTTGCCGTCTTTCCTCCAATATTGATATGGTGGATCAAATCAGCATAGGGAGGAAACAGAAATGCGTCATCACTATTCTCTATTGCTTTCTTTAATGCAACCTTTGTTGGAAGCTCTTCTATTTGCTCATCACCACCTCTTTCCAGAAAATACAAACTTTTAACTCTAGTTTTTTCCTGAATGGTGACTGATTGTAATAGATTTTCGATCTTAAATTTGGGAGGTTTGATTATTGCCTGTCCTACAGTATTCAGTGTAAATATTGGTACATTATAGTTGGCAAGTTTATGCATAAACTGTCTTCCCTGCTTTGAATGTACTAAACTACGTAATTTATACTGTATTTTATCATGATCATTATCTGCGATTGTGGTAGCTGTTTTGTATGTATGAGCACTAATAGTCATGGCCTTTGGGAAACACAAGGCTTCATTCGGCAAACGCACTATTGTCATATCATCAGATAAAAAAGAAAAGCCATTTTTGATGCACTTTAATACGGTCGTAGTCTTCCCCGTATCTGGAGGTGCAGAAAAAAGAAGACCATGTCCCTTAATGTCAATACAGGCAGAGTGAAGAAGAACAAAACCCTTTGATATGAGTAAAAAACGCAAGATAGGCTCTACTAAGTTTACGTATATGACATGCCTAGATGCAGTTATCAGTTTATTTACAGCAATACTAACTTTATCTGTGAATTCGATTGAAAACTGTGCACCAAAACGTCCAAAGTGCTCAGAATACTTTACTTTGTGATACTCTGGATTGGGATCTGGAATTAGTGTTCTTTTAAAATGTAATCCAGAAGGTATACTCTTTTTTACATTGATGACAAGATCAGCGTCAGCGAACTCATTTGATGCAAAATATTCAAGCTCATATAACGATACTTCTGATTTAACTTTAACTATATCATGAATATTATAACAATACAAACAATTTCACATCCTATTATTTTGGATAACATATAAACTCTTAGCTGATATTTTATATCAGATATACATATCTAATTGGATGTGTATGGCATTCTCTTCCCATATTTTGTTCTTGACATATTTTCGTAGAGCATAGTATACTAAATATTGGGTACTAGGCAATAACAGTCAAAGTTTTAAAATAATAAGCTTTTATTCTGTTGCTTCTTCTTTGTTAAATCCTACCGGTGTTTTCTTTTCTCTTGCTCTGATTTCGTAGTCACGCAACACTTAAAGTTTATTTCTTTATAACACTTAGTTTTAGGAGGTTGCAAAAAAGGTGCCAGTGACTTTATCATGGACTACTCTTATTAGAAGCAAGTAAGTTAACGGAGCCTAGCACACGATAATTGTATTTATAGTTGAGCATAATACATAAATTCTCTAGTTAATTTATGTCAAACTGTTAAATGCAAATATTTAAAAATGGATATTGCGACGTGCTTTCATTTGAAACGTAATATTGTAATTCTAGACAGGGTGGTTCATTCTAATAGTAGATCTTTATTATTATTGGCCATACCTCTTGTCTTGAGTGCATATACTCATCTTTGGAATCCTACCGGGTTTCCTATTTTCCATGTTGATGAAGGGCATTACCTGCGAAAGGCTATGTATGTTTTAGAGGGAAATGGCCTTCAAGAGGGACCAGAGGATGTCCTGAGCCATTATGGTAGAATATACACCCATCCGTACTTTAGTCAAATCTTTTTGGCAGGGATATTTGCTATGATAGGTTATCCAGATTCATTAAACCCCACGCCAGGCGATGTACATTCAATAGAAATGCTTTGGCTTGTTCCCAGGGTGTTAATGGGATTACTTGCAGTTGTAGATACTTTTCTTATTTACAAAATAGCTGAACGTCGTTATAATATGACTGTTGCACTGATTGCATCTATTCTCTTTGCAGTAATGCCGATAAGCTGGATTACTAGAATGGTATTGTTAGATTCTATTCTTCTTCCCTTTCTTTTATCATCAATTTTATTTGCAGTTTACTTGAAGGATTCAAAATACCAAGAAAATAATAAGAAAAAAATTGCAATAGTTTTACTTTCAGGCATATTTATAGGATTGGCCATTTTTACTAAAGTACCAGCATTCACCGCGATTCCATTAGTTGGCGTTCTTATCTATGCAAATAGTAGTAGTCATAAACTGAGGACCCTTGGACTATGGTTTGTTCCTGTTATTTTAATACCACTAATTTGGCCTGCTTACAGCTTAGCATCTGGTCAATTAGATGAGTGGTTTAATGGCGTTTTATGGCAAGCAGGTAGAGGAGGTCAATTTAGCCAAGTATTCAGGGCTACAGATAGTTTATATAAATTCGATCCAGTCTTTATGTCTCTAGGTTTTGCTGGCCTGTTTTTTGCGGCAGTCAAAAGAGACTTCTTTCCTTTACTTTGGGCCATTCCATTTATGATCTTTATGTATCTTATAGGATATGTATCCTACTGGTTCCTGATTCCTTTATTGCTGCCACTTTGTATTGCAGCTGCTGCTATGATACAAGATCTATCGAGCAGAATTAGCAATAAAAAACTTGTTCACCAAATATTACCATTTGCTATAATTTCAGTAATTGGAATTTTTGGACTTGTAACTACAAGTATGTTGATAACACTGCAGGTGAACTCGACTTACTTGGAAGCACAGGCTTTTGTTAGTAAGAGTCTGGCTTCTATTAATGATACAGACGAAAATCCTAATAACAAAGCATTCGTAATTGGAAGACCCACTTATCTCTGGATACTAAAGTACGTGTTTGATGAAGGTCAGAATTCTTATCAAAGTTACTACAATAAAGGAAAGATTTATACGAGTATTTCTGAAGGCGATGTTGATAGATATGTCTTTATAGTTGATGGGAAATTTAGAACCGACTTGAAGAAAAGTACAGAGAAGAAAACTATTCAAGAAATACAGAAGCTCTATGACAATTCAACTATACTAGAAGTAATAAATGTCAAAAATACAAACAAGTATGATGCTGACCAGTATCCATATAGTACAAACACGAAGGTGGCGGGTAAGGGAGGAGGTAGAGTTGAAATTAGAGCCAGTTATGATAGTATGACGGCTAGTATCAATAACAATAAGACAACCATTACAGATCAGACAAGACAGATTGGACAAACTGGGGATATACTGTCAGATTTTTTTAATTGAGACCTTAGAAAATAAACAACCTGCCAATATTCTTCATTCAACACTTCAAAGATCGAGAATAATAGAAAAAAATTATTTATTGTCTAATATTTCCATTAGTTAATATGGAATTGTCCATTTTATTGCTAAGCCAATAATATTATACAGAATTCGACAAAATTTATTTATCCTAGGAAAATGGATTAGTATAGTAATAATGGTGTGAGCTCTGAGGATAATCGAAAAATGAATAACAATATTAAAATTTAGTAATGGAAAAACTGTACTCAAGAGTAGTCTAATAGAGGAAAGGCAGAGGAGAAATGATAAGTTAATTTGTCCTAAACTTCCGATAGTCCACAGATTTTAATGATAATAATATTTCGGCTGTTAATTTATTAGATAATTGAAAACAAGTAAATAGTTTTATACATACCTTATATTTGCTCTTATTGCCTGAGCATACATCGGTATTCCATAATGAAATTATATTATATTCTTTTTTATAAAGATTTAGATAACCGTTAATACAGCAATATTTTACAGAAATTTTAATGTCGATAATTATAGGAGCAATTTCTTTGATTTCTTTGATATTACTAATTGGCCTATTATCACCTGGAGGAATACTAATACCTATAACAAGTGTGTGGGCACTTAATATCACAGGAACGCAAGGACCTGACATTCTGTATGGCACGCCTGCGGATGATAATATAAGAGGCCATGGAGCAGACGATATGATATTTGGTCTTGAAGACGAGGACCAAATAAGCGGTGATAGAGGAAATGACACTATACATGGTGATGGAGGAGATGATACAATTGGAGGCGACGGAGGATATGATTCGATATTTGGTGATGATGGTAATGATACATTATCAGGCGGCTTTGATAATGATACACTGACAGGAGGATTTGGTATAGATAATTTCAACTGCGGTCGAGGAAGTAATGATACAATTACAGACTATAATCAAGCAGAAAATGAGACTAAATTAGGCAACTGCGAAAACTTTTAGCCAATTCTTTTCTATATACTTTTTAATCATTGACTTTGAAAAAAGCAGAATAAGACATCTATAGGAGTCCTAAAGAAACCATTGGATATTCTCAGTTATATGTTCAAAATCTTGTAATCGCTGAGTGGATGAGGATTTGATACATTTCGGTATTGTTTTTATTTATCAAAAAATTATAGTAGCCTCACTTCTACAGATTTTACTTTGTAAAACTCAAAAGGATGATTATGGAGCTTTTAAGCATAAAGCATATAGGAACAGGAGGCCTCACAGTTGAATAAATTTTTAGTCATTATTTCTGCTATTTCTTTGGCTATAGTAATAACAATTGTCTATGCTCTTATGCAACCACCTGCACATATTGCTCCTTCTGACTTTAACTTTGCAGCTGCAGGAGATTGGGGATGTACAGACGATACAACAGATACCGTAAACAACATAATAGATAAAAATCCAGAATTAGTACTTGGGTTAGGTGATTACTCATATGAAAATACTGCAGACTGTTGGCTTAAAAAAGTGAAACCAATAAATGATAAAATGAAAATTGCAATAGGCAATCATGACGTAGAAAATTTGGATAAATACACAAATCACTTTGGTCTTAGAGAACAGTATTATTCATTCAATTACTATAACGTTCACTTAGTTGCACTATCAACAGAACTGGCATACGAAATAGATTCTTCTCAATATGAGTTTGTTAAGAATGACCTTTCAAAAGCAGCATCAGATCCTAATATAGATTGGATTGTTGTGTATTTTCATAAACAGATGTATGCTTCGCCAAGCAACCATGATGATTATCCCACCTTAAGGAGTACTTATCATCCACTGTTTTATAAGTATGGAGTGGATCTTGTACTTCAAGCACATAATCACAACTATGAGAGGACATATCCTATCAAATTCAATAGCAATAGTCCGTTCAATCCAACAGTAACTACTACAAATACAAATACATATGCAGATCCTGATGGGCAGATATTTGCTACAATAGGGACAGGAGGAGTTAGTCTTTACGCTTTTACAGGTAAAGCCGACCACTTTGTTAAACAATATGGAGATTTTGGGATCTTAAATATAGACGTAACAAATGAACCTCAATCATCATCACTAACAGGCAAATTTTATGCTAATAACGGAAAGCTAATAGACCAGTTTATTATTTACAAGTAAGTTAACAATTACACTGAAAAAAGTCGATTTGATATTATAATTGCAATATGATAATCTACTATTTCTTTTTTATAATCTCATCAAAATATGTATTTTTAGAGAATATAAAATTATAAGAATGTTTGATTGTTCATTCAAAATCTTAATAGATGATAATGCAAATCTATTGGTACCGTGGAATTAGAACAT
>JAJNBK010000317.1 GCA_021155845.1 Nitrososphaeraceae archaeon | reverse complement strand
TACTCTCATATTTGTAGGAGGATATGTCAATGCCTCTGGAGTTGGCTTGAGTTGTCCTGACTGGCCGCTTTGTCCTGCTGGTCTTGTGCCGCTTGAAGACTTTATCATTGAATATTTTCATAGGACAATTGCTGCTACAACTGGCTTACTAGTCATTGTCACTATGATATTTACATTAAAATCTAGGGTCACTACAAGAGGAATGAAAATAGCATCAATAATTGCTAGCGTTGCAGTGATAGGTCAAATAATATTAGGGGCTATTGTTATAATCGAGCGGTTGCATGCCATACTAGTGACAATTCATCTTGGACTTGGACTGGTATTGTTTTCAATGAGTTTAATAACTGTTCTATCGGCTTTTAAATTATCAGAAGATAAAACGATAAGAACAGCATCAAAATTATAGAAGAATACAAAGCCCATCACTGAACCGATAAATAACTATTGAACGTATAATAAATAGCTGCAGTAGTCCGTTATTGTAATAAACAATATGAATAGTTAGCTTGCTGATCTTTACCTAGTACAATTATTACTTTTATGATTTTATCAATATTTCATTTATGCTTTATCTTCGTTATATCAATCGTAGAAGTATTATCAATATATAAGGAACAATATAGTGTGTTGCTAGAACAATAATTTATTGAGCGAAGCAGAAAGAAATGAAGGAATAAAGGAAAAATATTATATGAAAACTCATAAAGTTATAGAATAAACTAATCCTCTGCAAGGATTTAAATCCCTTTCATTTTATATCAACTAATTGTTTCTGTGATCTCTGCTTTTCCCATTTCATAAGGTATATAATTCCTGCAAACAAAAATATCTCTAGAGATTTGTCTAGAATACCGGCTAAATCAATTTCCTCTGGCTCGTTAGTAGGTGAGAGGGGTGGAGGAAAGATAACAGAGTATGTATATAATCCGAGAAGTACTCCTGTACCTACCAGTCCAAACAAATTGATTAGTACTGTCTTTCGGTAATATACCAATACAGAATTTTTATTCTTGTAATAATTAGATTCATTTGTTAAAGTGGTTAATACATACGATATTCCATAGGCGATCTGAGCACCTCCTGCTGCTAACAAGAAGATACTGTAATAAATGTGGCGTGAGCCATGTTCTGAGAAAATTGCTAAATGAACCAAACCTGCTGCGATCGCTAAGAACATGATTGAGTATTTTAGTATCTCTTTTTCTGATAACTTTGAATACATTCTTCTTTTTCTTCTATTTCTGTATGATAATCCCAAGACAATACCAAATACAATTATCGGTCCCGTAACCGCCATAAGTAATGTTGTGTTATAGATACTGCCAAAATTACTAGATATTGATATATTGAAAACTGCTCTATCGCAGTTGCAATTCTGAGTATTACCCAAAATGCTTCTTGGAGGATCTACTTCATTGTTATTGTTGGCAGAATCATTATTATTAGCTATACTAAGAACTATCTGATAATTTCCTATCCTTGGAAATACATAGTTAATGTTGAAATCACCAATGTTATGCAATGTCCATGGATATGCAGCGACTCGTTGTCCATTAAGGGTTTCATAAATCTCAACCATAGTTTCCACATTGCGGACATCATTACCGTTGAAATCTTGTATACTAAATGTAATTTGAGTTATCTCATGTGGACGAGCATATTCTGGATTCAACCCCATATATGCATAGTATTGTCCTACTCCGTCGCCTCCGCCATTATAATGAGGAAAATGATCAAGATGACCATATGATTCACGTATTAATGAGGTTGAAGTATAGGATAAAAAAAACCCAGATAAAATTAGAATAGTCATAGAAATGCACAGCTTGAATGATATTTTATCAAGCATCAAATATTAGATCACAACAGGCTCATATAACTCGTACTTAAAGAACTGCTAAAAAACACTATTTTATCACCAAGTCGTTAGACTTTCTGTCTATATACTCTAAGTGGAGAAATACTTGTCGTTACTGATTGTGTCTATTAACTGGGTCCATAAAAATCTCTGTGCTTTAGTCAGCAGCAGTAATCTCTTTTCGGTTAATGATAAAGCTATATAGTGCCTCTGAACCTAATAAGCAATTTTTTAATTCTATCCTATTCAGTAAAATATAATACGGTAAAGGCTACCTCCTTTTCTTATGTGGAAGGTAATGATGCCAAGAAAAATAGCCTTCGGCGAAAATGCTGCTAAGGAATTTGAATATCCAACGAATTCTTTGATTATAACGACGACAACTCCTGATGTTTATAACAGGTGGTTAGAGTATATGCAAATAAGAAATTACGAAGTTTATGACAAGGTCACTCCTGATCCTGCAATTGAAACTGTTGAGACAATAAGAAAGGAGTATGAAGGAAGGAATATTTCAGCATATATTGGTCTTGGTGGAGGAAGTTCTATGGACGTATGTAAGTATCTTAGCAAAGTAACTGGCATTCCGAAGATTTTGATTCCGACAACTTTCGGTACAGGTGCTGAAATGACAACATATGCCGTTATCAGTTTTGAACACAAGAAAAAACTATTACAAGATGAGAAATTTCTCGCAGACGCGGCAATTGTGGATCCATACTTTTTGCCTGGGACTCCTTTTAATATTATGAGAAATTCTGCATGTGATGCTGCAGCTCAAGCTTCAGAAGGTTATGATAGTAAACTTGCTAATCCATTTACAAAACTCTTCTGCAAAGAAGCTTTCGATATTCTAGAAGATGCACTCATAAATGATAAACCACATCTGTTGCCATATGGAGCAATGCTATCTGGAATCGGATTTGGAAATTCATCAACAACATTAGGTCATGCATTATCATATGTTTTTTCAAATGAAGGCGTCGCACATGGGTATGCCCTGTCATCTTGTACCACGGTTGCACACAAATTCAACAAGTCAATATACTATGAACGCTTTAAAAGAATTTGTCAGAAATTGAAATTTGAGCCCCTAAAACTGAAACAGCCACTTGATCAAGCAGCCGATGTAATCATGCCAGATAGAGGTCATTTGGACAATAATCCTGTTCCTGTCACGAGGGATGATATAATAAAATGTCTGAACGAAATTGTAAATAGTAATCCATTGGCCTGAGTTTGCAACTTTTTCTTATTTGAGAACATATTTGCTTACTTTTGTTTTGAAAGTTATAGTCAATATAT
>JAJNBK010000316.1 GCA_021155845.1 Nitrososphaeraceae archaeon | reverse complement strand
TACAACCTTAAAGAGTCCTGATATATCAAAATTAGAAAATTCCTATGGCAAAAATCTTGTCTCAGTTATGAAAAGCATAAACAAAATTAATGTCATAAACATAGTGGAAGAACTTCAAAAACAACAACAAGATCATGAAGATTACAATTACGATATTACAATAAATACAAACGGTGATGCAGCTCCCTATTATCATACATCTTTTTCAAAAGATAATGCTATTACTTATTGCCACTTTCCAAGTACAAAATTTCATATAGAATCTGAAAATATTAACTATCTAAAAACAGATCTCGGCATTACAGAAAGTTCAAACGCTGTTTCAAACAATAAGGACTATAAAGATATCAATAATCCAGAAAATTGGAAAACGAGGCTTCAGTTCAGCAGAAGTAAAAAATATTTTGAAATATTAAAATATGGATATTGGAATTTGATGAGAAATTCTACAGTAATTACCAATTCTGAATTCAGTCGCAAGGCTGTAGTTAACGCATTTGGATTAGACCAGATTTACGTACTCAGCCCACCAGTAGATATTGAAACTTTCCGTAATGTTTCATTAAAGAGAAAGAGTGGTGATGAAACGAATGGTTTCATTCTTGTAATATCCAGAATCGCTCCTCATAAGGAAATTGAAAATGCAATCAAGCTCGCAAAGATACTAAAAGATAACAATATAGGTAAAGGAATGAAAATTGTTGGAAATCTTTACCATTATTTTTTTGACTATTACACAGAACTTAAGCAAATGGTAGTTGCTCTTGGTTTGACTGACTATATTACATTTGAAACTAACGCTAACTTAGATAAGCTTCTTTCTGTTATAGGAGAATCCATAGTATACTTTCATCCCAAGGTAGGTGAGCATTTTGGTATGGCAATAGTAGAAGCTATGGCTGCTGGATTAATTCCAGTGGTTCCAAATGAAGGTGGTCCTACAGAATTTGTTCCACGAGAATATCTATTTAATACAATAGAACAGGCAGCGGAAATTATAAAAAATATTTTTATTCATCTGCCAAAGACAGAGCGAATTACGGTAAGTGATGATATAAATAAATTCTCAAATTCTCACTATATTGATGAATTTCAGACCATATTAAATGAATTATTATTTCGAAGAGAGAATATTAGGTACTCGCCAAAACGAGTTATGGATCTTAAAGAATTTCAAATTAAATAATCTAGTGGTTGGAAATTATTCATTTGCAAAGAATAATGAAGAGTGGGCAAGTATGGTATCAGTACGTACGCGCGTTATATACAATACCAATCTGGCTTGATAATGTTAATACATATTTTTAACAATTTTTGCTGTATCTATATATTTGTATATCGATTGTTTCGGTTATCTATCTGTTGAAGTAAACAAAGCTTTCATATTCTAGTTGGGCGGCTTTGTTTAAGAGATCATTAGCGAGTTCGTCTTCCAGTTCTCGTCTCATAGACTTGGCCAATCTTTTATAGAATTTTGCTTTAAGTAGGGGGGTTTCCTCAGGTTTTATGGTATTTCTTGCAAGTGCAATTTCAATTGCCTTTGAAAAACCATCACTATCAACTCTTGCCTTTATTTGATTAAAGTTATTTGGGCCTATTCTAGTCCTTGAAGCTTGATATTTCATGAAACTTGGTATTCTGTATTTGGTTGGAATTAATGAAGTATACCTAAAGTTGGCTCCGAAAGCTGACATCCTTATCCAAGAATGGAAATCTTCTGATGCTTTTTCATTTGGGAAAGGACATTGATATGCAAACTGTATACGCGCTGCTGTGGAAGAGGTTATATTAGTAATCCCAGTTTCTGTTCCCATTTTTATCCAGATATTATCTCCTTCTAATGGATCTTGCGCATGAGATTCTAGGATTTCTAAAATCGGTGAAGAAATTTTTTCAACTGGTGTCAACCTATTATTTTCATCTATTACTTCAAACGTTGAATAAACTACATCAACTTGAGGATTATCCAAAAATATTTTTTTAACAACTTCTAGTCTCTTTGGATGAGATATGTCATCTGAGTCATTAAATAGTATTATCGTTTGTCCACGTTCTAATGCCTTTTTTGCTTTAAATGGATCAAATATTCATGGATTTCCTCATTGGGAGGCATATCAACTACAATAATGGCACACCAGTCTTCATCAGTTTGTGCAAATAACCCTTCTATTGTGTCAGCAATTAATGGCCTTTTTTTTCTACCCTGCTCTTGTTGTTCATATCCATTTGCATAATATGGAATAATAAATGCATTTGAAAACTCTTTTCTTTTGCTTGTATTTGTCATTTCAAGCTCGTTTGTACATTAACCTTTGTATTTTTACCTAACTATAATCTTTAGTCATGGATTTCTTATTCTAATGTGACTCCAGTGTATCGATTCCTCACCAGTTGGATCTAACGGATTGCGGTCTCATGGCAGCAATGGATAACAAGATCCTTTTTTTGAGATTTAGTAATGATAGAAAATATTTGAGCTTTCAAAAGCCTTCACAAATTTCATATTATTTACACAACTAATAGCAGCGGTCGTACCATTAGCTGCATATAAGACTTGAACTAACTTGCCGGAGGCTCTTCTTCTAATTCTTCCTCAGTCTCTGATTCCTGTAACTCTTCCCCTTCCTCTTTAGGTAGACTACTCATATCTTCCTAATTTTAAACATATTACTTAAAAAATGTTGTAGTGGTTGGAATGAAGAGGGGATGTATAACCAAAATATTTCAACGTATTTCATTAGAACTCTTCTTACTGGTCCGATGTTGTTAATAAGATGCAATTCTATGACATTTTCCCGTATCACAGTCTTCGGCTTTAGACAGCTTTGAGATTGCAAAATGAAAGCCTATAAGTGGGGCAAATACGATCAATGTCATAGCTGCAAGTCCGTAGTTATGAAGATATACCAAATACGAAGCTATACCTATACATGTCATTATTTCAATCCAAGTGCAGGTACAGAGTTGTAAAGCAATATATTTTAGGTTCATATGAGTCTAATTACAATATGGTCGAGGAGTTTAATTACTCTTTTTCCAAATCTAATCCAAATTGACCACCAATATTTTTGAATAACATGTCTCTTTCGAGGCAAATTCTTTCATTTCTTATTGCTTCAGTCACCCTTCTGCAACGTGTGCTTTTTATTTATCGCCATAAAGTTAGTCCGATGAGGATAGTCATTTTTATATACTCAGGTTTAAGGAAATAATAAATGATCCTGGGTGTAAATGTTATTTGATAACCTACGTGACAAGTTTCAGTTAAAGTTGAAAGACAGAACAACGGCAGCAAATATCTTGGGTGACTCACTCAGGAATGTAATAAAAAAGGAGGATGAAAGGAAAAACTCTATTGTCTTAGGTATTCCACGAGGGGGAGTAATAATCGCAGATGCTATTGCAAGAAAACTACCTTGTGAGTTTGGTATTCTTATGGCAAGAAAACTTCGCGCACCACATAATGAAGAGGTTGCAATTGGTGCAGTCATGGAAGATGGCACCACCTATCTTAACGAAGTGATTGTCAAAGAGCTGGGAGTGTCTCATGAATACATCGAAAAGGAAAAGACACTCCAATTAGAGGATATAAAACGTAGAGTCTCTTTGTACTATGGTAGCAGTGCGTCAGAGAATTACGATATTAATAGAGATAAAATAGTAATCTTAGCGGATGATGGAGCTGCGACTGGTGCCACTGTTATTTCTGCAACTAGATGGATCAGAGCAACAAAGAACCCAGCAAAACTAATAGTTGCAATCCCTGTTGCTCCAAAAGATACTATGGACTTACTCAGAAGGGAAGCTGTGGACCATATTGAAGTAATCGCAGCTCCTTCCACTTCTCAATTTAGATCCGTGGGACAATATTATCAGAGCTTTGAACCTGTTTCAGACAATGAAGTTATCAAGATAATCCA
>JAJNBK010000315.1 GCA_021155845.1 Nitrososphaeraceae archaeon | reverse complement strand
ACTCGATTCTTTGGAGAAAGTTAGAAAATGATCTTCTTAAGGATACTAACAAATAATAAGGAAAATGATGAGACAAATATAGATTCTATTCCTTTAGATTCGGAGTTTGAGTGTAAATTTTTTTATTGTTTTCTATTTTTTATTATGACATGAAGGCAGCGGTATATCGTGAGCACAACAAGGACCCACGAAAAGTTGTAAAAATAGAAGAGATAGAAATCCCGAAAATCAAACATATAAAAGTTCAAGCAGCTTCTTATAATTATGATGATCTTTGGGGAATATGGGGAGAACCAATTAAGATTCCACTTCCTCACATTTCTGGAAGTGATGTTTCAGGTACAGTAGTAGATGTGGGAGAAAATGTTTTAGATATTAAAATAGGAGATAGAATAGTTGGGCATTCTACTTTAACCTGTAGAATATGTAAGGAATGTACTTCTGGAAAAGAATATGATTGTCGTCATAGACAAGTATGGGGTTTTCAAACAGGTCCTTTATGGGGAGGATTTGCTCAATATACATATTTACCACAAGTTAACGTGATAAAAATTCCAAATAATGTTTCGTTTGAAGATGCTCTTGGCACATGTTAGTTAATAGAGCTAATATCCAACCAGGGCAAACTGTTTTGATTATGGGAGGTGCAAGTGGTATGGGAATAGCAGGTATTCAGATTGCAAAGTTATTCAATTGTGATGTTATTGCAACGGCTGGTTCACAGGAAAAAATGGATAAATGTCTTGAATTAGGTGCTGATCATGTTGTAAATCATAGAGAACCTGAGTGGTACAAAAAAGTTAAAGATTTAACAAATAATCAAGGAGGTATAAATATTATTTTTGAACATATAGGTAAATCTGTATTTCCAAAAGAAGTTAGCCTCCTAAATATGGGAGGCACTTTAGTATCAACTGGAGCAACAACAGGATATGATTCAGAAATAGATTTGAGATATCTCTTCTTTAGGGGCCTAAATATTCTTGGATCTACACAAGGAAGTCGTGCTGAACTAGATGAAGTTATTAAATGGATAAGCAAAGGAAAAATAAAAGTAATAATAGATACAGTTTATCCTTTTGAAAATATGGTAATGGGTCACATAAAAATGATTGAATCACAATTATTTGGAAAACTGATAACAACTCCACAAAAATTATAAAACTAATTTAAGAATAATAATAATAAATTTCAAAATAAGGTATTATATCCTATACTTGCCCAAATAGTTCAGTTTTAGTGATGGCATTTTTTATCATTACTTGATTTTATCATATTAGAAAAATAATAGATCGCACTTTATCAAAGATATCAAATTCTATTAGCACTGATCCTCTTCATATTATCTTATTTTTGTGTTATATCTTGAAATAACTAAAAAAATAAATAAGTTTACTGATCCAATTACATGTCATGCTCGAAGCCCTCAGAATCAATTTGTTATTAGAATTCAATAATACTTTGCAAATTTAATTCAAAAATAATTGCAAACATAGAATACTTACTATTGAAATTTGAAAAATAGATATTAAATAATTTGATAAACTAAAGGCAATATGAATTCAATAGTAATTACGTCTTTTATTGCATTTGCTATAATTGTCGGCATACCAATAGTATTTGAAAATGTGATAGAACAAGTAGAAGAGGCGGCAGAGCAAAGACAGGATCAATCACCAACATTAGATGATGATAACCATGGCATGATTATTAGTGAAGAAATTTGTCCTCCAAATTGTAGCCCACCTCCTCCAATACAAGAGTTACCACAAGAGCAATTACCATAAACAACAATACAATATCATCAACTTATAATAATAAAGAAGGATCTAAAAATATTAATAACATCAACAATGACAATAATTAATAATAATAATTCGGCAATGCTCAAATCTAAATTTTTATTAACCTATACTAATAATCATCATTCTTATTTCCATTTTTTCTTATTTATGTCTATAACTTTTCTTTGTATATGTTATTATTATTTATTTTTTATTAACTTTAATGTGTTTGCTATATCTGCACCTCAATTTTCAAGACAAGAGATAAATTCAGGAATCCGAGATGGAATCCAAATATCAGAATATTTACCTATCCAGATACCTACTGATTACAAATCACCCCTTGATTTAGCTACTGATATTCAAAAGGTAACATATTACAGTGATGGTAAAAGTCTTAATGCAACTCTATGGCTTGGAAATAAAACTATTATAAATCCTGCAAAATTTGGTACTGTCGTCTTATTATACGGCGCCCTATTTGACATAGATAAAAATCCTGGTACAGGAAAATTTGGAGTAGATTTTCAACATGAAATTCAATGGAATAATTATTCCAAAGAGTGGAATAGTTTTATAATCGAACGACCGTCTAAAGATTATTTTAGGACAGTTTTTAGTCAAGAGAACTATACAGGTATTCAAGATGATGTCAATTTTGTATTAATGTCTCAAGATTTGAAATATTTAACAGTACCAGAACATTTCAAGGTACTGTACTATACTGTTGCTATTTATAATAATACAAAAACTACTGTAGATATGACTAGTTGGATAGATATTCCTCCTACACAATATACTTTTTCAACCATTCCTGACACAATAGTTTTGAGTCCTGGCGAGCAAAAGGATATTGGAATACAATTAGAGTCTAGCGAAGGAATAAATCCAGAAGTAATTTATTATATAAAACTAGAAAATAATTAATATTTTGTAAATGTTATTTTAAATCCAAATAATCTAAATTTTTCTTCATTTGGCTCCGATCTTCCTGCTCCATTCAGAATTATAGTACCATCAGATTCACAAGTTGGAAAAT
>JAJNBK010000314.1 GCA_021155845.1 Nitrososphaeraceae archaeon | reverse complement strand
AGGCTCAAAGATAAATCCGCCTCTATCTGCAATAAGTAGTTCTTCAAATGTTTTGAAGTGTTCAGCTAATGTTGGCTTCCATGGTATAAGAGTATCATTATGTGTAGTAGTATAATAAAACTGCAAACTACTCAAACACTTTCCTATTGAAGCTCTAGAGGCAGTATGAAATGGCATCCTACAAATTCTAGCTATTTCATATAGACCTTGTAATCCTGATTCATTCCATACAAATGAATTAGATTTGTCTAGATGTATTCTACCAAATAGCTTTTGGGTAGTTGGCTTGAAGTATACTCTTCCATATGAAAAATAAGATATACCATCCTCCTTAGCAGATTTTTTTAATGGTAGGGATTTTTCTCTTCCTAAAATTAAGTTTCTGCCACTCTTTTCAGCTCTATGAACTAGATAGGGAAAAGTAAATGAATCTCCATCTTCGGTGAATATAAAGTCTGGATCAATTTTTGCTACTTCATCTGTAAGTTCGTCAATTATGTCTTCCTCTGATTCCTTCTTAATTTCAATATTTTTTTCTTCTTCTTCATCATCATTTTGCTTAATTAATATAGAGCCTATTCTATCACTGTATTTAGGTATTTTTCCTCCTTCTTTCTTTAGTTCTATGTTTAGATGAATAATTTTAAAACTAGGTATCTTGTAGTCTATAGACCAAACATCATCATCATCTTTGATTTTCCAATTTAACTTTTTTAAATGATCATTATTACTAACTTCACAAAATGCTAATGGAAAAATGTCATGATCATAAAAGTAGGATTGTGCTGGCAATAAATCAACATTGTATAACATTAACTTTCCAAACTTATCAAGACTTTCAATCCTTCTTGCTAATGCAAGTGCTTTTGTAGAATCTGATAAAGTTAATTTTAAAACATCAGATCTTGTAGTGTCTGTAATTCTTTTATATTTTGATACAAATTCATAATCTTTTATTAATTCAGTATTATTGCCTTCTTGCTGTTTTAGTATTAATTTCTCAAGGTCTGACTTGTTGATATAATCTGATGCTACATAAATGGAATGACTCCAGCAATTGTCTTCTAGTCTAACAGGATATCCGTTCTCTTGCTTCATCCAAAAAACCATTCTGTTGCCAAGTGGATAAGCATCAAATAACCAACCTTTAATTACCATAGTTATTCAATGTATTTCTTCTTCTTCTGTTTCCTTTAGAAGTATACCGCACTTTGAGCAAAGATATTGCGAAAGTTGACGAACTTGCTGTTGCTGCTGATGATGACCAAACCTCATGGGGAACTACTCTACCGTATAGTACCTAATAAAACTTGTATAGAGCGGTATAAGCGATAATATTTATCTAGTCTTGATTGGTCAATAAACCATGCTCGTCATATAATAAGCAATGAAAGCAATAGAGGACATTCTCAGTTAAATTCCCTTATTTTCATCATAATTATCACTTCTTTTGATGATGCCTGCTGTAAATTGTCTTTTTATTTTTGTAATAAGAGTTATTCATTATAGAGGGAATTTTGTCTCACATGATTTCTCTGCAGGCTTAGTCTCCTTTGGTGTCTTTTCGCTTACCATAGATCTTCGGGCTATTAACTGTCTATTCTTAATCCTTTTAGGCTATAGAGTTGGTTCTAACTTGTATTATAAGTATGAGACGATTATCAGGAGAAGTTATTATTATTCTCTGCCATCACCATCATCATCATCTGTATCTGTGTCTAAATCTGTATCGCCATCATCAAAGTTTAACTGCTTCATATCTGCTCAAAAAACAATATATAATATCTATACATTAGAAATTATTAAATTTAGTTACCATTAATTAGAAGCATAGTTTTAGAGTAGAATTTATAGCAATACCAATTATTTAGACATCTATCTATTTATCGAATAACGTATACTAATTTGATTATCCAATATAAGATTGAGTTGTCTTATCAAAATTCCTTATGACCTCAAATTTCTGTTCAAAGCTGTTATTATGAAAAAGATTTAATTCCGGAAATAAATTCCAAGGTTGGTATCTTGCCATACTTGTGGCCATATGATCTTCTCCAACTAATGAAGCAATCAAAGCGTATGTCATCTTTCTGACTTGTAATTCATCTATAATGCCAAAGCTATGGAGGTATTCGTGAACTAATACCATAAACAAATACGAATTATATTCTTCTGTGGATTTATACTTCTTAATTATATCCAAGATCCTCTTATTTGCTATAATTAAGTTGGAGCCAAGTACATGATAAGCTCCAAGATTAGTAGGCATTACTTGAAGTATTAGGCTTAATCCAGCTCTATGCATCTTATATCTAGCTTCAACTGTCGACTTGACCAATTCAAATGCTTCATTAAAATCGCTTAGGTGCAGTATTTTGTTGCGGTAATATTCTTGTTGTTGTTTTTTATTTGTAACTATTGATTGTGATTCTCCCGCTGAACTGGTATTTTCGCTGTCATTAAATTCCCTATCTTGATTATCATTGTCAATATCTTTACTTAATCTACAATTAACTATAATATTTTCTTGTAGCATAACGTTAGTTACTATACATTGGTAAGTATATAAATTATTAAGTGATAATATAGATACCTAATATCTTTTAGGTAAGTTGACAGCTCATGTTCAATACAAACAAAGCTTTAACCTATGAAATGGAGAAGGCGTGGTATTGTCCAATATATACTGCATTTAAGTTAAATAGCTAGAATATCATTTTGGCAATACCTGACTGTTAGGTGGTATTCACTGATGTTATTATTATTCCATTTGTTTTTATGGCATATATGCAAAGAGCCTTACTAACAATCAAGGTGTAATGAGAAGAAAAGAGCAGATTGTATCATGTTATAAATTGGTTGAGTGTGTTTGCTGACAATCATAATAAACAACTTATTCGAAATGAGATGATATTCTTATGCTAAGAGCCCTTTTGATGGTATATTTACAAATAGTTTCAGCATTGATAATTCATTACGTATATTGTCTTTGAGTGTTGTCAATTTAGATACTTTTGTTTTTTAACATCCAACATTTCAAATGATCCAATACAAAAATAACTTTGAATCATTGATGTTACAAAGAAAATTATATAACAATATATAGGGTAGAAGATAATAGGAAGTTCAAATCTTCTAATGAGGAAGTTATAAAGTATGAATTACAATAAACTGACTCCAGAACAAGAAAGAGTTATCATTCATAAGGCAACGGAAGCTCCTTTCAGTGGCAAGTATGACAATTTTTATGAAGATGGAACATTTATCTGTACAAGGTGTAATGCTCCTCTCTTTTCATCTAAAAGTAAGTTTGATGCTGGATGTGGATGGCCGAGTTTTGATGAAAGCTTCCCAAATGCAATAAAGCGTGTACCTGATCCTGATGGAATGAGAACAGAAATAGAATGTGCAAATTGTGGTGGGCATTTAGGACACGAATTTCTCGGAGAATATTTGACAGATAAAAACACCCGGGAATGTGTCAACTCATTATCTATACGTTTTATCCCAAAGGAAAAGGAGTTGCCAGAAATAATACATGAATAATAATAATAGCACTGAAATCGCAACACTTGCCAATGGATGTTTCTGGTGTAGTGAAGCAATCTTCAGAAGGCTCAAAGGCACAAAATCTGTTCTACCTGGCTATGCAGGAGCAATGGTGAAAAATCCTTCCTATGACCAAGTATGCACAGGTAAAACTGGGCATGCAGAATCAATTCAGATAGAATTTGATCCGAAAGTTATACCTTTTGAAAAAATACTTGATATTTTCTGGCATACACACAACCCAACTACTCTTAATAGACAAGGCAATGATGTTGGCACACAATACCGATCTGCAATCTTTTATCATAACTAAAAACAAAAAGAGATCGCTGAGAAATCAAAAAAAGAGCTTGAAAAAGAAGGTGTTTACAAAGATCCTATTGTGACAGAAATTACTGATTTTAGAGATTTTTATGTTGCAGAGGATTATCACAAAAATTACTACGAAAACCATCAAGACGCTCC
>JAJNBK010000313.1 GCA_021155845.1 Nitrososphaeraceae archaeon | reverse complement strand
GAAATCAGCAAAAAGTTTGATATTCCTCTTCATCCAAAATATTCATTTTATTGGGATTCTCTCAATATAGATGAGGTTTTATTGTTAAAGGAAAAATTTTGTATACAAAAGCAGCAAAATACTAGCGTAAGTAGTAGTAATATTTCTTCTGATACTTATTTGCTGCTTTCACTCGATAACGATCCAAAGATAAAAGATATCCTGGAACGACTCGGCGTAATTCATTCAGTCAAAAGTGGAGATAATAATACTATCGAGATCAATAGCCAAGATCAGTCTTATTCTTTGACTAGATTATTATTATTATCTTCCCAATCGGCTGCTGTAGAGAATATGGACATTACCAAAGGAATGTCCTTCTCCTCCTCATCATCATATGCTGCTAATAATATTAATAATATTGAAAAAAAAGATGCAAGTGAATATATATCCATAACGTCAGGAGTAGAAGTTAGGCCAAAATTTGCTTCATCAGTAGCAGTAAGGGTAGGACGTCCTGAAAAAGCTGCAGAGCGTAAAATGAAACCTCCAGTTCATGTGCTATTTCCTATAGGGTCCAAAGGTGGTGTAACACGTGATATTTTGAAAGCAGCAAATAATGAGTCTTTTTATGCTGAAATTTCAAATAGATTTTGTAATAATTGCAGACTTCCTTCACTTGGAATATACTGCCGCAATTGTAGAGCGCCTACTCCTCTTCGCAATCTGTGTATTCTTTGCAAGGAGCAGATTTTAGATGATGCTGACAACAGCTTGTGTCATAGCTGTGGTAAAGAGGGCAAAACTTACTCTCCAGTTAAATATCCGTTGAAAACAACAGTTGAAGCAGCGGAGCAAAAACTTGGCATCAAAGCAACTGAACCATTTAAAGGTGTCAAGGCTCTTATGAGCAAAGACAAAGCAACTGAGCCATTAGAAAAAGGGATATTGCGACAAAAGTACAGCCTCTATACTTTTAAAGATGGGACTATTAGATTTGACGCCACTAATGAGCCTTTGACCCACTTCAAACCAAACTGGATACAGACTAGTGTAGAAAAAATAAGAGAATTAGGTTATACTAGAGATTATAGTGGCAAGGATCTTACGTCATCTGACCAGTTAATCGAACTATTAATGCAAGACGTAATAATACCTTTGGATTCTGCTAAACATTTGCTCAATGTAGCAAAATTTGTTGATGAAGAACTTGTAAAATTATACGGACTTGAACCTTTTTACAATGCTTCCTCTGTAGAAGATCTTGTAGGACATTTGACAGTAGGACTGGCACCACATACTTCTGTAGGCATTATGGGAAGGATCATCGGCTTTACAAATTCCCAAGTCTGTTTGGCGTCTCCTGTTTGGCATTCTGCAAAACGCAGAGATTGCGATGGTGATGCAGACTCATTAATGTTACTAATGGATTCATTCCTTAACTTTTCGTACGATTTTTTACCAGATAAAATTGGCGGACTTATGGATGCACCACTACTGATTCAACCAATAGTATTGCCATATGAAGTTCAAAGACAGGCTCATAATATCGATATCACTTCGGTTTATCCACTCGAATTTTATGAAGCGACATGGAAACAGGCCAAAGCAGGAGACTTGTCTGACAAGATAGAATTGGTCAAAAATAGGATTGGAAATGAAAGCCAATTTTTCGGCTATGCCTTTACACATTTTACAGGTTTGTTAACAACCAATATTCAACGCAGTGCATACTCTAGACTCAATACTATGAATGAAAAATTAGAGATGCAGATCGCTACTGCAAAGTTAATCAATGCTGTCGATCCTGACGAAGTTGTATCAATGGTTCTTACGACACATATTTTACCAGATATTATGGGTAATATGCGCTCATATTCTTCCCAGGGCTTTAGATGTAGCAACTGTGGAGAAAAGTATCGCAGAATGCCTTTAATGGGAAGATGTATTGGATGTGGAAATGAATTGTTACAAACAGTCACACGAGGGTCGGTTGAAAAATACGTTGGCATAGCAACCAATATGTGCGACCAATTTAAAATCAGCGATTACTTACGTAGCAGAATCGAAACTTTAACGATGGAATTGAAATTAATCTTTAAGGAACAAAAGAAGGAGCAGTCTACTTTGACCGAATTCATGGGTTAATATTTTATTTGAAATTCTTTCCAATGAAATTATCAATTACCACCAAAGAATTTCTTGACTGATTCGCCGATTTGAGTAAAGAAATTTCCTATATTGTTGCTACTTGTTGGTTTATCGGTTGTTGTAGTCAAGGAGGTTTTATTGTCTGCATATAATGTTGTGTTTGTTGCTGTATTATTATCATCATTAATAATCTTCTGATCGACGATATGTGATGATGTGTTTTCAGTTGTATTAACTGTAGAAGAAATATTCTGCTCCTCAAATACTGCTGCTGTATCTTGTTTATCCATAGTGGCATTTTCTGTCCGAGATTTTTCCAACTCTTCTAACATGGAAGCATTGGGAATATCTGTACTAATATCTTCTAGAGTTAAAGCAATATTGTTTCCTGCCAATTTTTCTAATTCGTTTGTACTTCTTATGTCAGTTTTATTAACATCTGTAAGGTTTGTTACTGGAGTGATTCCGTTTTCAGATTGATTAACGATAACCGTGCTATTGACATTCTTTATC
>JAJNBK010000312.1 GCA_021155845.1 Nitrososphaeraceae archaeon | reverse complement strand
TAATGGTTATTCTGAAACACGTTATAAAGAAGTCAAAGAGACGGTCGAAAAAATGTTGAAACTGGTGGGTTACAATATAAGTAAGGTTCCCATCATTCCTATTTCAGGGTGGAAAGGGGATAATCTAATAAAGAAATCTGATAATATGCCTTGGTATAAAGGTCCTACTCTTTCAGAAGCATTGGACTCATTTGATCCACCAGAGAAACCAGTAGGTAAGCCGCTTAGAATTCCTATACAAGATGTCTATTCAATCACAGGTGTTGGCACAGTACCTGTAGGTAGAGTAGAAACGGGGACCATTAAGGCAAATGATAAAGTAATAGTAATGCCAGCTGGTGTCACAGGAGAAGTCAAATCCATTGAAACTCATCACACGCAAATGCAATCAGCAGAAGCTGGTGATAATATTGGCTTCAATTTAAGAGGTGTTGACAGGAAAGCTATTAAACGAGGAGATGTAATTGGTCCAGTAAATAATCCACCTACTGTTGCAAAAGAATTTGAGGCACAAATTATAGTTATTCATCATCCAACCGCTATGGCACCAGGTTATACTCCTGTCTTACATGCTCATACATCTCAAGTGGCAGCAACATTATCAGAATTTGTTGGAAAGATCGATCCAAAAACAGGAGGTGTCGTTGAAGAAAAACCTAAGTTTCTGAAGACTGGGGATGCTGCAATAGTTCGAATAAAGCCAGTAAGACCGCTAGCAATCGAAACATTTAAAGAATTTCCAGAAATCGGAAGATTTGCTTTAAGAGATATGGGAACCACTATCGCTGCAGGTGTTGTGAAGGCAATTACTGAGAAATATGATCCATCCTCCAAAAAGTAGTGAATAGAAATGGCCCAAGAAGCAAGAATTAAGCTTACAAGTACCAATCTGTCTACACTCGAAGGTGTCTGCACCGAGATCAAGGGAATCGGAGAAAAAAATGGCATTAAACTCAAGGGTCCTCATCCTCTTCCTACCAAAAAGATGAAAGTTGTTACTCGCAAATCGCCCTGTGGACAGGGGACGAACACTTACGACAAATACGAACTTAGAATTCATAGAAGAGTCATAGATCTGGGAGCTGACGATAAGTCAATCAGGCAGTTAATGAGGTTGAAGATACCCGACGATGTATACATAGAAGTGTCTCTCACCCAGTAAAAGAATATGAGATACTGTTAAGATTACTTATTACTTCTATTCGATAATAAAAATTTCATTTTGCTTTTGATAATATAATGTTTGATGGATAATAAAATATGTAGTATTGGTAGATTTAGATGTTAAAAGCGGATCACCTAATACTCTAAAGATTGTCGGAAGACTATAGTGAGAAGTATCCACATGAAGCGGCAGGTTAACGTTGGCTTGCATCAGTATATGTAATATCATTAGTTGTTGTATAACTGCACCTAGATTGTCTTCATGGCTATCTTAAATCGCTTCCCATTAACTTCATGATCCTCAATTGTATCGCCAGTTTCGAAAATGTTGCTGTTACTGTACTTTCGGATGAGAAGGGAAACATAAATGAGTGGCATTATCCATCTATCTTCTGCTAATGTTGTTATAACAACATTAGCTAAAGTATTATTGCTGTCTGAATTAGTAGTATCACTTACTATGATACTGGTATTGGTTGTTGTTGTTGTAGTAGCTATTTGTTTATTACAGTATATGTAAATGTCCAGTTCGAGTAGTCATTTACTCCGCCAGGACCAGTTGCTGTAACATTTTGAAATGGTTTTATATCATTCACATCTGCATACACTATGCAATCAGAAGTGGCATTATCTGTCGATGTGCCAGAGATAGTGAGTTCTCCGACTGGTACTTCTTGACCCTGTTCATGTGATGTAATTTTTAATGCTAATGGATTTTGTAACTGGGCATAAGCTGCAGTATTAGTCAGAATGGCAGAAAGAAGGATTATTTCGAGAATAACAAGGGGGGAACTTTTCCCGAGATCTTTATTAATTGATGATGATGATGCCTTTTTTAACAATGTTTATAATGATGTTGAACAATACGGGAGTATATAACCATTGAATTGCTGAAATCCCGGCCTCAATGATTGAAAGTTATCATTATAGAAACTTGTTATTTATACAACTTGCCAATATAATGCAGCAATTTAAACACCATTTTAATGGTATGTTCATACAAATCAATTTAAATAAAGTGATAAACTCTATAATAGTGAATTTCAAAACGGCAGTCAAAGTACCCGTGGCAAGTCTTATTGTATTAATTCTGACATGTGCCTTGATGAATACGTCTTTTGCTCAGGGTAATTCAAATATTAGTAATACTCTGGGTAATGACACATCTGTCTCATCAGGATCGAACGTTTTACAAGGCTTAAGCAATGACGGAGCATTCACAGTAATGGTAGATTGGAAGTCAAATAATATAAACGAAGAAAATACTTTTAATTTAACTTTTATAAACTCTAATTCCAGCGAACAGATAGAAGATATTGCGTATGATATAATGCTATTCAAAGATGATCAACATATAACAGAATCACATCGATCTGCTCAGACAGCAGAACAACAAAAATATGTCTTTGCTGATCAAGGCTCATATACCTTAAGAATTGAAAATATTAACAATACAGGAGCAAGCATCGACTTACCAATGCAGGTAATACCTGAATTCCCTCTTAGTATATTTGCCTTGATGATAGCATTATTTGGCACAATAATCATTGCTACAAGGTCTAAGTTGGCAGACTAGAGACGTAAATAAATAACCCAGCTCTATATTTTGATAAATATACAATATATTTTGTGCTGTCTAATAGCATCAAGACGTTGCAAATAGTTTTTAGATATCAAATATAAGAAATAGAAAGACAATTGTTGTTTCTGATACTGATAGGACAAAACTGCTATTCCCAATCAATTCTGCCGAGCCAATACTCTCTTCCAAACTTTAAAACATCTAATGAAGTGAAATCCCAATTCTTCTTGTTCTTTTAGATTAGTATATCCCTTTGAAACATTTAGAGTATTCCTGCTTATTATATGATTTTAAATGGATCTATTAAATCTAATATTACTATAATAATTGATTGAAAATTTGCTTCGATTGGTGATATTATCAGAAATGCCTCCCTGTTAATGATTGAAAATGCTAATCTTTAACTGTCTTCGGCGTTATCAATTGGTATATAAACTAGAAGTTTTGATTTCCGATGGTTGATTATCTTCTACAGTCTGAGTGATATTCATCTCTATCAAAGTGAGACGCGCTACAAAGGGAGTCTAGTTAAATCGTGGGATTTAATTGTAATTTCCAAGCTAAAGGTATCATAGATATTTGATTGAAAGGAAATATTAACGAAAATGTAACATTATTATAAGAATATAATAATATCTTGATGAATAGTAGAGGTCATTTGCAAACTATTCGTCTACCATTTATATTTCCAGTATATTGTGATCTCTCATAGAATAGTGTATAAAGATAGATAAGAAAATATCGACCATTCTTATCTAAAAGTTTTTATTATATAAAGTTTATAAGATTACAATCATCTGGTTATATATCTGGTTATATATCTGGTTATATAACTGGTTATATAACTAGGCTGTTTTCCTGAACAGCTACTGAACTGAAAATTCCCGATATTACAAGAGATATCATCCTGCACTAAAACCATTGTTGACATAGTGAGTGAATTTCAGACAATGGGGTCCTGGTCTGTATTTCGATAACTGGGTGAAGGAAAAAAGGACGACTCAGGTCATTTTGAGTCTTTATGGTTGCTGATGGTGTATAATACCATTAGCAACCATTTATATATCAGTTGTTTTCTATATACATTGTGTCAACAAAAAAAGAAGAACGAAAAGATGAAACAACAATAACAACATCCACATCACCATCACAGTCCCAATCAAGAGAGCATCAACAACA
>JAJNBK010000311.1 GCA_021155845.1 Nitrososphaeraceae archaeon | reverse complement strand
ATCTTGCTCTCAATTTAGAAGGATCATGCTGTCGTCTTCCTCCTGAAACAAGCTCTAAATATCCGTATTGCAAGTCAAAGGACTTTGAAAGTCTCATATCATTTTCTTTTTCATGAATATAAAAAGGCTTTAATTTCAGAGGCCAATCTGTGATAAAATAAAAACCTTGATGTTTTTCTCCAAGCTTTCGGAGAGAAGCATCTGACAAGTCGTTGCCAAACTCTATTTTTTCATCTTCCTCAGCAAGTTCTTCTAGGCATTGTTCATACGTCAATCTATCTATATTATGCTCAGGAGGAAGAGATCTCATACTACTCCCACCAAGTGCTTTTATCTCTGCTCTGCAATTCTTTGCGAGTCCTGAAAAAAGATTGCGCAGGACTTCTTCAACAATGTCCATAACGTCTTCATAGTCCATAAATGCAGCTTCAATATCTACACTTGTAAATTCAGAGAGATGTCTCACCGTATGTGAATTCTCTGCCCTAAAGTATGGACCAATTTCAAAGACTTTGTCAAGAGCCAAAGATAATTGTTCTTTATATAGCTGAGGGCTCTGAGCTAGGTACGCTTTAGTTTTAAAATATGCAAGACTAAATAAATTTGCGCCTCCTTCACTTGCACTTCCTATAATTTTTGGAGTAGTGACTTCAATGAAGCCTTTTGATCGCAAAGTTTCTCTGATATTATAGAGTGCTTCTGACCTTAGGCGAAAAATGGCAGATATTTTGGGATTCCTTAGGTCTAGTGCCCTGCAATCTAAGCGCTTGTCAAGAGCAGATTCAACTCTACCTGTCGGATCTATTGGCAAAGGCTGAACTGCTTTGGTAAGAACCTTAAAGTCCTCTACCTTTAACTCCACTTGAAAGTCTTTTGCTTTGGTTTTTTGTACCAGACCTGATATAATCACAGCGCTCTGCCTTGGTGTATTTCTTGCTAGATGCAAATTCTCTCCTGTAACTATTGCTTGGGCTGCACCAGAACCATCTCTGATAATTAAAAATGCAAGTTTGCCAATATCGCGAATGTCTTCTATCCAGCCCGCTATCTTTACTTTATGGTCAACCAAACTCTGATTCAGGTCGTTTGTAAAATGAGATCTATGAATGTCTGCTGTTGTCATAATTATGCCCCTCTTTATTTTCTGTTTCTAGTTGGCTCCAAATCTACAAGTAGCTCTAAATTCCTTACTCTTTTAGTTATTTTCTGTATTCTTTCTATATTGATATGTGATTCTTGTGTATCTTGTAAAGCGACTATTACCTTGGTTAACTTGATTCCATCAGGAAGCCAAATAAGGTTGATGCTTAGCATTCGAGCCGGAAAAAAAAGGTTCTCTAAAAACCTCTTGTCCGTAGCTTCTGCTTCGACAAACCAAATTTTGCTCTCATACTCTGCTTGAATTTTTCTCGCAAGTTCTGTATTTGAGCGTAAAGCGCTTATATCAGACCTTTGTAACACTAAAACCGTATCTCCATTCACTTGATAAGCATTAACCATTGTGAACTTGTTGATTTCCTGGTCGCGTTCTGATATTTTTGTCAGCTTCACAGCGGATTCAACATCTACTTGAGTCAACTGCCCTGACCGCAGTTTATCCTCGCATTTTGAGCAGAGTGTTCCAGTTTTTGCGTCAAAAGAACAAATTGGAGTTTTCAATGATTACCACTTACTATATTCTTGGGATATACATTCAATTGCGATGTCCCCCCTTATGAATATTCATTGCAATTGAAAAGATTTTATATTTTATCATCGACGAAATATAATCTCTAACCAATAATTTTCCTTTCTTTCGCAATTCCTATACGATAGATATATGTAGATCTATACAAATGTGGTCTTTATTTTCATAAGATCGTCTGTATTAGGATCTTTGCAAATATGTGATGAAGGTTAATTAGTTTTTTTGTGCGTGTAATATAATTTCTTATGATGTTAAATCTAACTACTATACCTTTACCTGATCTCAGAATCGATGGATGGGTGGATGGGTAGAAATACAGAGATCTTTATCGACTTATTTACAGATAAAAATATTTTTTATGATTGATTTATTAGACTTTAATGTTAAATAATGACGGTAGCTGACTTTCTCTGAAAATCGCGAAACTATCTGTATCAGAACTCAAAGCGTACTATTTTACGGGTATTATAAAGGCAGTAGATGGGATTAATCTTGAAATTTACGATGGCGAATCGTTAGGGATCGCCGGTGAGTCAGCTTGTGGAAAAAGCAGCCTTGGCAGCGCTTTTTTACGAATATTGCAACCTCCCGGGAAGATAGTATATGGCAGTATCAAATTGAATGGTACTGATATTGTAAATCTATCTGATTCTGATTTTGACAAAACAATTCGTTGGAAAAAGATTTCTATGGTTTTCCAAGGTGCTATGAATACACTTGATCCTGTTTACACGATAGGAGATCAAATGAGAGAGATAATGGAGCAACATCGCTTCAAAGGAAACTTTAAGAAAATAATATTAGAGTCTCTAAAACAAGTTGGATTGGATAAATCTATCGCTGACAGATACCCTCATGAATTGAGTGGAGGAATGAAACAACGCGTAGTCATAGCAATGGCTCTTCTGCTTGAGCCTGAGATAGTGATCGCAGACGAGCCGACCACTGCATTAGATGTTCTAGTCCAGGCCCAAATAATGAATCTGCTAAAGAAATTAAAAAAGGAAAAGGGTATGACAATAATTCTTATAACGCATGACGTTGCTCTTATTTCAGAGATTGCTGATAAGATAGCAATAATGTATGCAGGTCAAATTGTCGAATTTGGACTTTCTTCCGAGATTTACAAAAACGCCAAGCATCCATATACTCAAGCATTACTATCTGCTATCCCAAAATTACATTCAACTGACAAGCAAATACACTTTATCAAAGGCAATCCACCAAACCTATTGAATTTAACGTCCGGCTGTCGATTCTATTCACGGTGTCCACACGCTATGGATATTTGTAAAGAGGATCCTCCAGAGATCAAAACCGAAAATGGTTATGTAAGATGCTGGCTTTATAAATAAATATTAAATATACAATGAAACAGCATAGGAATGTCGTAAATATCCTTCTTGATATCTCCCTATATATATATATAAAAAAGAGATGATCACGACCCCATTGCCTTATTATCTGTCTCTCTATTTGAATCTATAAGAAATATTACAATGATAATATTATATTGCGATATTTTGATATAAACGCACGACTAATAATAAAAAAGATTGTTTCAGCTCCAAGAAAAGATATATTGATGAGATGATGTTGTTGTTGTTTTATAATGATAAGCCGCGCTACCTCTAAAATGATAGTGCACTTATTATTTTTATTATGCACTTTACACTTCTAAGTTTATA
>JAJNBK010000310.1 GCA_021155845.1 Nitrososphaeraceae archaeon | reverse complement strand
CCAAGGAAAGCCATTTGTTCCCATCGAATCATCCCCAGTGTATTGTTTTTTATTATGACGACCTTAATTGGCAAATTATATTGAACTGCTGTTGCAAATTCGCCCATAAGCATAGTAAAACCACCATCTCCAACAAAAGCTACTGACTGTCTTTCTGGAAAGGCAATCTGTGCTGCTATTGCATAAGGTAAACCACATGCCATACTTGCAAGGGTACCAGACAGTGAGAATTTCATACCCTTTCTGATATTAATATAACGAGCTGCCCAGCTAGTAATTGTTCCGCTGTCCACAGATATTATGGCATCATCTTCTAGTTCTCCAGATACAGCAGCAGCAATAACCTGTGGTTTAATTGGTTTGTCAGTTCTAGTACTTTGCTCGTTTAATAGACTAATCCAATTTTTCATTGCTTGTTGTTTTGATTTTAAAAAGTCAAGGTTCTGCTTCTGGTGTAACATTGGAAGTAAAGCAGCTAATGTAAGCCTGGAATCACCTACTAATCCAACTTCTACAGGATATCGTAAACCAATCTTCTCTGGCTTTATGTCTATCTGAATTCCTTTTGCCTGACCTGGTTTTGGCAGATAATCTATGTAAGGAAACGATGTTCCAACCATAAGCAACGTATCAGCTTCGCTCATAGCATCACTAGCTGGCTCTGTTCCCAAAAGTCCTAGTCCGCCAATACTTACTGGATGAGTATCTGAAATTACTGCTTTACCCAATAACGCTTTAACTACAGGTGCTCCTAACTTCTCTGCAACAGATATTACTTCATCTCCAGCATGCAGCGCTCCCTGTCCTACTAATATTACCACTTTTTCTCCTGAGTTCAAAATATTTGCAGCTTTCTCTATCAACTTTGTATCTGATATAAATGTAGGAACATTAACATCAGATGTATGTCCCCCAACTTTGTGTCTGGAATATCTTCCTTTCAATTTCATTTCTTTGCAATATCGACAGCCATCTCGGTCTGTTCAGGATTGTTTATAATAGTGTTGTAAACTGCAACATCTGAAAATAGCTGTAGCAAGTTTACATCTTGCTGATAACCTGAACCCGTCATATCAGAATAAGTACTTCCTGTTATGGCAATAACAGGTGTGTTATCGGATTTGGCATCATATAATCCATTTAACAGATGTATAGCTCCAGGACCTGATGTCGCAACGCAGACACCTAGTTTTCCAGTATATTTTGCATAAGCACAAGCCATGAATGCTGCTGATTCTTCATGTCTCACCAGTATGAATTTGATTTTATTTTGCCTTTGCCTTAATGCTTCAATAAAACCATTAATACCGTCACCGGGTAATCCAAAAATAACATTTACATTCCAATCAATTAATGCTTCAGCCACAATATCTGCAGTCCTTAAATTTTCATATTCGCTCATATAATGTGACATGGATTGTATTACTGGATATATAAGTACATTAAACTGTGATAACTCTTTTTGGCCTTCAAAGTAAGATTCTAATGATGTATACTACGATACAATTTGTGCTGATAAGGCAGCTGCTGAATTAGGAGAACATTCAATCAGCTCCAAACAAAATCAATTTTGGAATGTAAAAAACATGTACCAAATAAAATTAGCAATTAGTTTAAAATTCAAAATTAATACTGATTATGGCATACCCCATATTTTGGCAATATAAAAATAAAATGAGTTCAATTTACTGCCGTGCGTGTTACTGTAAATATTGCTAGTAGGTTAGCAAATAAGTCCAATATTAGTGGCCAAATCATTATATCATCTATAATATAAATATAAAATAAGATTTCAAATCAATTTAAATCAAAAAGTTTAGGACATGTTGATGGTTTAAAAAATATTCTTAGTCACTTTGAATCTTGCATTCCAATAGAGATGGCACAAGATCCTATACATGACTACATGTCAAACATAAGCTCAAAGTAATCTACTAAGTCTTGTTATTTTCCCATTCTTCACAGTCAAATACTTAAACAAATCATGGTAAAATAGACAATTATATCTTTACTCCATGTTTGTTTATTTTTTCTTGTATTATTCTACTTTAAAGATGCGATGTTTTGTAGATCCATTTTGTATGCAATATCTTTCTATTTTTATGTCTTATGTAAAACCATATTGTTACTATCCTTACTCATGTGACTTTTAATGGCATCTTTCAATGTTTGTGTGACAATCGGAAGAATTCTAGGATCGTTTACTTTAGGAATTATGTAGTCCTCTTTCAAATGAGGCCTCTCAACTAGGGAAGCAATAGCATATGAAGCAGCTACCAACATGTCTTCATCTAAACCTTTTGCTTTCATATCAAGCAATGCTCTAAGAACTGCAGGGAATACTACAGCATTGTTAACCTGATTGGAAAAATCTGACCGACCAGTAGCTACAATTCTTGCACCAGCTTTCAATGCATCTCGAGGAAGTATTTCAGGATCTGGATTGCTTAATGCAAATATTATGGCATCATGATTCATTGATTTCACCATATCATTATTTAAAAGCCCAGCTTTTCCAGACACACCTATGAAAACGTCTGCTGCTCTAATTACATCTGCCAAACTCCCTGTCAATTTCCTTGGATTACTTTTTCTGGATATTTCTTGTTTGGATGTATTATTATTGTTATAGTCATTCCCGTCTTTATCATCATAATCCTTTAGATCTTTTCTTCCTTTATATATTGCTCCTTTGCTATCAGTTACAACAATATCTTTACATCCTGCTTTTTCCAGAATCTTGAAAATACCATAACCAGCAGAACCTGATCCTGAGATAACTACCTTTATACTATCTAATTTTTTGCTCAATAACTTTAGAGAATTTATCAATGCCGCCAAAGTGATTACTGCTGTTCCGTGCTGATCGTCGTGAAAAACAGGTATGGTAAGTTCATTTTGAAGTCTTTTTATGATATCAAAGACCTTGGGTGATTCTATATCTTCGATATTTATTGCTCCAAAAACAGGTTGAATTGCCTTAACAAATCTAATTATTTCTTCCTTTTCTTTTGTTGCAATACATAATGGAAATGCGTTTATGCCACCCAAAATCTTGAATAAGACAGATTTTCCTTCCATAACAGGAAGTGCTCCTTCAGGTCCGATATTTCCTAGTCCAAGAACTCGTGTTCCATCGCATATTATAGCAACGTTGTTCCACTTTGATGTATAATCATATACCAATTCTTTATTATTACTTATTTCTGT
>JAJNBK010000309.1 GCA_021155845.1 Nitrososphaeraceae archaeon | reverse complement strand
GATAAATGGTATCTGTTTTCCATGGTCTGCTAAAAAATTCGATAAAAGGATATTTTGCAGTAGTAATCTCAGATAGCCCTGAATATTTGGACCCTATATTATCTCCTATTTCAATGAATTCAGGTTCTTGAGTAAAATTACGGTTAGTTATTGTTATAATATTACCATTACCTATCCTTGTTAGATTAGGGAAGGATATAGAAACTATCTGAATATCTGCTGTATCTCCTTGATTAGTGCTTGTCACCAATATATTAAATGATTTTCCAAGTCGAACTTCTAATGCAGACATCGTGACATTCGTTATAACAGGCACTGCTTTTGACAAAAAAGGTTTTGACATATAAAAGGCTGGAAAAAAGTATAATGAAATGGAAAAATAGATTGTTAATGAAGCTACAATCACTATACCCAATAAGATAGTACTTTTTTTATTTCTAGTAAAATCGTTGCGGGTGTACTTTATATCTAATCAAGAAAGTAGAGGTATGTAGTACTATTTTATTCTGCTTGCTTTTAGTACTGGAACTTATTAGTTATTTTATATATTGCTCTACTTTTATGATATCCTGCATAATTAAATTCAACGATTTACTATGAGTAGCTGAACACCTTTAGCAGTAAATTCAATCCCATCACAGACATTGAATAGTTTTATACAACAGAATAAAATCATTTTCAACATAAGTTAAAATTCCTCCGAGCGCTTTGTTAGGACTTTTTGTAAAAGCTTTAAAACTATACTAACGCAATTATATTTGAACCAATAGATTGAAGTGATATTGTTGCGGAAACCGCTTGCCCAATGTCAATCTTGTCCCTTTATTAGCTACATCTTGATATTTACCTAGAGAAAGATATGCTGACCAAATTCAATACTATTATAGACAGAGTAACATTAAAGGAATTTTATCGAAACAAGTTTGAGTTCAATAATGAAGAAATGTTGCCATCTGGCTTCATGAAGGAAGTAATGGCATGGAGATATGTTGCGAAAAAAAGGCGAGCATGACAAAATGGTACATTGCGCATTAGATATTTGAAAATTCCAAAGATAATTAAATCTTATACTGTCAAGCATTCGAGATCAGCCTGATAGAATTAGGAGATAAATAGAGGAAAAAAGATAATGTAGAACATATGCTTTACTAGGTCAATAGAGAATATAAAGAGCGACTATAATTATTGTAAATGTACATGGCAGTGTGTGTGTTTTTCTCTTATTGACATTTAATTCCAGATTATACTATACATAGACGGATGACAGATGATAACAGAGGTAACTGACAAATAGCAGAGAATAGCAAAAGTAGCAATAATAGTGCAAGTCTTCTCTAGAATGATTCTTTATATTTGTGTTCGAAATAAGACATTTCAAAGTAAAAGAGATGCTTGTTTTAGAACTTAACAAAATAGAGTTAGAAAATCCCAATAAAGAAAAGAAAGATTAGATTATCTTATTAATAGTTTTAAGATCAATAATGAAGAATATCTTAAAATCAAAAAATATAATTCAAGAAAGAGTTATGCTATTTTAACAGGCATAAACTTTTTTGATATTGGATCTTATGCCTGAATTGAATTTTCAAAAAGGTATTCTAACAAATATCTTCTAGTTTAGGATAATTTAACAACAACAACACTTCATGACCGCCAATTCAATAACCATATTTCGTCAATGCCTAGACAGCAGTATATTGAAGATTATTATAAAGACAATAATAATAACAGCTAACGTTGACAAGCTTTAATCCTAAAAAATTCAGTAGATATATGTATGGACAATATTATGTTTAATGTGTCATCATACCACCACCAACACATCATCAGATAGCTAAAGATCAAATGATGTTGATGTTCAGGTGCATACGGATACAAAAAAAGACTAATAATAAACTAATCAATTATCAAATATTATTGATTAGGAATAAGTATAATTCATTTTAGATACAGTAAAGGGAAAGGACAGAAGATGGCAAATGAATTATACTTAGCTGTTAATCCTGCCAATTAGGTGGTTTGATAAACAAAAATTTGTTATGCCCATAATCATTTCTAAAATAATATTGCAAACCTATGCTTATGAGAAAATGTGTAAATGAAATTATCTAATGTCAACTTGAGTCATCCTTTTTATTTTATCGCGCCATGATTCAGTCATTTCTTTATTTTCTCCCGATCCTCCTATCTCTTTCCCATTTATCGTAGCATCGCCTATGGGTTGTGTTATTTCTTGAAATGTTTGTAGTTTTGGATCATTCTTTTTGACTGCGTAATTGGAATTAGTATCTTTAATATCTTTGGGTTTTTCCATCATATTTCCGACTTGTCTCAAAAGTCCTTTATAGATATTAGTAGTATTTTCTCGAAATGTTTCAGAGATTTTTCCTACTTCCTCTGTACTTTTTGTTATTATCTGTTTTTCATGTTCTTCTATATGTTTATGTTGTTTATCAAAAGGTCCTTTGTATTGTTTCTGTTCCTCTTCTTTAAGATATTCTTCTAATAATGCTGCTTGTCCCATAATTTGGCCTTTGCCACAGTCTGAGAATCCATTATTTTGAAGAAATACCATATATTTTAATAATATTTTACAATCTAATAATTTGGCCTTTGCTTCTTCTGTCGATATCAGAGCTACTTATGATTGTACCTTATCTTTGTTTTTAAATTTGTATAAGTCCAAATATTTTGCTAATTCGAATGCTAAAAGCTGATCTACTTTAGTTATCTCCCTACACCATCTATATAGGTATAAACAAATTGATATCATCAAGGGATCTTTCCATCGGGCAGTATTTGATAATAATATGTTAAGACTACTTTGACACAAAGCAGATTATAATATGGGTATCTTACCTCTTCAATATTGCCAACAGTATTATGTGTATATTCATTAAATGTCTATTGTTGTACAATAGATTGAAATTGTATGCTACGCCATCTAATATCAGGTATTCAAATGAAAGCAATAAGCAAGCTACTACCATTTATAGCAAAAGAATTGGAGAGTATGACTGTTGATTTATGTCCTTATACAGGATGATATTGGGGAATGAGCTATGGCAGCGGCAGCATTACTAAGACGCCGTACATAGAAGTACAAGTGATTCTAACATAAGATGAACTTAGCCTACCTGTTTATAGATTGAAGTATTGTCGCAAACTCCAAGTATATTTAAAAATCTCTTTTCAAGTTAACATTCTAAGATCATATCAAAAGACAGGTATTGTATTTAAAATATATTTGTAAGTATGTTATGATATACAAGTACTCAAATAGGAAATGTAAATTGGTAGTTCATTATATGGCAATTTTTTAATTACGCCAGATTATGGATTGTTTATTTTCTCCTAACATGTCGATATCATTGATTAAATGCCTTATGGTATTTCTGTGAGCTATTTTACTATCAAAAGTATTTTGGTCAGTTATCATAATTATATCATATAATAAGAATTGACGAGTGATAATCGTCTCTTTAGCATTAATATTATAATTTGACTTACTCTGCTAACATTTTATCTAAGTCAGTCGGTCAACTTCAATCTTTTTTGGGAGAATTGCAGCAGACAGAGTGTCTGAATATATTTGTTAGTATGATGAATGCATCTGTTAGAACCTATTCTCTGACATCTTTTATCTTAAAACAAAATGTTACACTGATTTAAAATCGCTCTATTTACGAGGGACATATATATATATTTATATATAACTATATCTATTTATTCCAAACAAAACTTTTATCACAATTTACTATTCCTTAGTTTAGTCAGTAATAGTTATTGTAACATATATCTCTAATGTTTTCTAG
>JAJNBK010000308.1 GCA_021155845.1 Nitrososphaeraceae archaeon | reverse complement strand
TTATGAATCAATCGGAAAGTTTCTTTACCATAATCGTATGTCAATTTTCGATCTTCATACATTCCACACTCAATGCATTTTACGCTATTATGTACGCGAACAGTGTCACCGCCACAATTAAAACATAGAGTATAGAGAACTCCGAATTCTTTATCATCGATTGTTATATGAATTGTTGAATTTAATAGACTGATAACTCGTCCTCTTATAATATCGCCAACTCTAAAAATGGTTCTGCCGCGTCTATCTCCTCTTTCACGCCATCCTCCACTTCCGCCACTATTACTACTACCTCCTGTTCTAGTGGATGCAATTGCAGAAAATCCTGCATAGGATTTCTTCTCATTTATATATAATACCCTTACTGAGATCATACTACCAAATAGCATCTCTATATAGCCAACTAAGACGTCCCCAATTTTAGGCAGCATCGGTGAATTTTTCTGATTAATCTTCACTATCCTTCTTTTGAAGTCATATACTCGCGTACCTACTGCTGTCGATCGGATAGTTCCATCTGTAATGTAGGTATTCTTTCCACCTTCGAACTCTTCAATGAATGCCACTTGTTCTCCAGGTAAAATTGGTGTTGCTGTATGTTTGTCTTTGATCATATAAGATGTATGTCAATGAGTTTTTAAGATATAACTGTTACATTAGGGTTTGATATCCTATCTGCTAAAAACGCGACCTCTATGTATACACGTTTATAAAAGTTACCTATCCTCTTGGAGAAATCCTATTGTTATGTCATCTCTTTAAATTTAATAACTTTTTAATAGATTATTATCCTATTCTTGTGTTACCTAAATTTTATCATTTTATCTTGATGTACGCAAAATTATAATAATTGGTTTGATACAATGTTCTCTTATCGATAATTATTGCTATTAGACATTCTGATTAGAATTTGCAGATTGTTAGACTTACCTTAAATTTGTTGATATGACAGGCAAAGTGTTAAGGTACCTCTTTAGGCCTTTTGAAAAGTAAATTATATTGAATCATTAAAAAATATATACATCCTAGTTCTACAATAAAATTAGGTGAAAATGATTTTCTCTGGCTCACAACGATTCTTCATCTGAAACAGCTGCTGAAGAGATAATTTTCTCGGGTTATTCACAAAACTATTGCGTATGCTTTGTAAATATGATGGATTCTATAAAAATTATTAGTGAGATTACTGATGCTAATAAAATTAGCAGGTATTATTCAATATTTCTTAATACACTGGATACAATCGCCAAAAACTTTAATGCAAAAACAATCAAGATTACTAGTGATGGGTTGATATTTTATTTCCCAGAAACTTATGATTCTAGCAACAAATCAGCTTTCAAAGATGTAATTGAATGCTGTCTTACAATGATAGCAGCAAACATAGGTATCAACAAAGAGTTATATCAAGAGAAACTGCCATCAGTTAGTTATAGGATAAGTGCTGATTATGGTAGAGTGGAGGTGGCTAGGTCTACAACTTCACAACATGACGATTTGTTTGGTCCTACTATGAACGTTTGTTCAAAGATAAATAGCAAGGCGAAGCCTAACGGTATAGTATTCGGTAACGCTCTATACCGCATGATAAAATCGTTTTCTTTCTCTGGGGAGGATTATAAATTCGAAGAAGTTGGCGAATATCTGATGGGCTTTAAACAACAATATACGTTATATTCCGTTATATACGGTAATAGAGCCAACAGGGCTCCTTCAAATCAAAAAAAACTGATTTCAGATATGAAACATCCTCAAATAGATTCTTCTCATATGAACAAAGAATCGTCATTATCCATCATACCTCAAAAGCAACAATATAAGCGTCCAGCAAAAATTATGCTTGTAGATGACGAGGAAGACATGCTACTTACTTACAAATCCTTCCTAGAAGATAAAGACTACAATATAAAATCTTTTACAGATTCAGAGACAGCACTGAAGCACTTTGCAGAAACAAATGCATATGATTACGATTTGATAATTTTAGATATAAGAATGCCAGGTCTAAATGGGCTCCAACTCTATTGTAAATTAAAAGAGATAAATACAGCCATTAAGGATTCCAAAAATATTATAAGAAAGCCAGTCAAAAGAGAACATTTTGTTACTGCAGTTGACGGAGCTCTCAAATAGTTTATTTTTACAACTCGTAATGCCTATAGCGAGAAAGATCTTTTGCAAGAGAAGATCAAGAATATCGATATGCATCGATCTTTTACAATTACCGAATATTAGGTTGATCGAATTATTTGTCTTACAGACTCATATTTGGCCTATAATAGTAAAAATAGATATGGATCTTATCTTGTTATAAGTTGTATTCACTAGCTGAATAATGTTATTGCTATTTGGTATTAATAGCATATAATGAGAATAAGCACGACTACATTATCGTAATCTTGCATTAGATTAACCTTTGATGTCAATAAATTATTCAATGGTTGACATCTAACCCTAATCAAAGCTCATTCATGCCAAACTTATGGTAGCACTGATTGCATTTAAACTTCTCTTTTCCAGGATTGCCAGAGACCACTTCAAGGTCACTCTTAGTTTTACATTTTGGACATCTACCATATATTGTTTTCTTGGGCAATAGTGACTATTTATGATTGGCTATTAAAAAAGCTTAAGACGAACAGTTTGGAAACTAGTTAATTACCAATAACTACTTCTCATTGTCAATTCATTTTCTCTCCATTTTGTAATATTCAATATTTTTGCAACTTTTGATATTTTGTATCTTTTTTTGAAAAGACCTGTTTATCAATAAGTATGTTTTCAATAATAAAGCACAATCTATTAATAACTATCATGTAATTTTCAGTGTGAAGTTCATAGACTGGTTTCCTTATTATCAGAATATCAGACAGCAATTTGGATATAGTACAGAGAAAGATCAAGAGGCAGCATATTACCTGTCACGAATTATAAAGAGAAAAGCGCTTACTCCAAAAGTATTACATAAAAAGATTGCAGGAAAACATGTATTAGTCATAGGTGCAGGTCCTAGCTTAGAGAAAAATATTATATTTATAAAAAAGAGCCGCAAGTTTGTCAAGATAGTCTCAGACGGCGCTGTCCAAGCCTTGATTGAAAATAATATCAAACCTGATATTGTTGTTACAGATTTAGACGGCAATCAATCATTTTTACAAAAAGCAGAAAAGATAGGTGCATTAATGGTAGTGCATGCTCATGGGGACAATATTCAGATATTGCGAAAGCTTGTTCCACGATTTAGACATATTATCGGCTCTACTCAAGTAATGCCAGTCAAAAATGTCTATAATTTTGGCGGATTTACCGATGGCGATCGCTCTGTATTTTTGGCAGAAGAATTTGGTGCCAAAGAAATTGTCCTTATAGGTATGGACTTTGGTGCACATATAGGTAAATATTCAAAAGAAGCAGTAAAAAATGTTGAATTGAAAAAAAAGAAATTGAGAGCTGGTAAACGCCTGCTTGAAATGCTTGCTAAACAATCTCGTTCACGTTTATTTGATACATCTAAAAGACCAATTCGAGGATTTACTAGTTTTTATGTATATAACAATTATAATGATTAAAATGTTTGGTCAAAGGCAAGCAATTGGTATTTTAGGCATGATTTTTGCAATAGTAGGTGGTATTGCATGGTTCTTCCAGCAGACATTTTTTGCAATAATGCTATGGGGAGCAGCTGGAATTATATTAATTTATGTCAAAGATGCCTTGCAAATGTCCAACTTTTCAGAAGACGATGTCAGACGCGCTGCCGAGATACGCGAATGGCTCGTCAAACAGATTTCTGACAAACAGGAAGAAATTGAAAGATTACGTACTACACTATTACTTATTGATAATCTGTTAAAACATGGCAGTTTTAGACCCGCCTCTAATATCGCATCCTCAGTTACTCTGTCGTCCCCAGCATCAGCTGAGGCGCCAGTCGGCGCTGCAAAAATATCTAATCCCGTGAAGCAACAGAGGACGGCAACCACTGCTAATTCTATGGCAGAAACAATTGCAAATGGCTCTGAACCACACGCCACAGGCGAAGTTAAAGAGTTTAGACCACTAAAACGAGTTAAAGATAACTTATTGCTTGCAAATGCAGAATTATTACCAAATTCACTTGAAATCGTACCAGCCGAAGGAATAATACTCAATGTTAATACTCCTCCTTTCAGATCTTTCTTTTTGAATAGAATTTTAGAAGGAATGAAAACAAAAGATGCAGAAAAAGTCAGCCAGAAGCAGATCAAAGATACAGAATCACTGAATTATCAAGTAGATGAAGATAATAATGGTTCTATAAAAAAAATTATAATAATTAACTACAGAGAAAAAGAGCGGCTGAATGAGATATTTAACACTTCTACATGGGTCTTCACACGGATGATAGAAAAGAGTGGAAAATAATAGGAATATGGACAAGATAATAGTTCTAGATTTTGGCTCCCAATATAGTCACCTCATCTGTAGACGTATACGTGAAGTAAACATATACTGTGAGCTATTGCCGTATAATACGCAAGCCAAAGTACTTGAAGAACTCAATCCAAAAGGAATAATTTTCTCTGGAGGTCCTGCGAGTATTTATTCAAAAGATTCGCCAAAACCTGATAAAGACATTTTCGAAATGAATATTCCCATATTAGGAATTTGCTACGGTCAGCAAGTATTAATAGATAACTTTGAAGGTACTGTAAAAAGGTCAAACATCAGAGAGTACGGTCGTGCTGAACTGGTGATTGATGACAAGACTGATCTTTTCAAGAATATTGAGAAGAATATAAAATGTTGGATGAGTCATGGAGATGCAGCTAATAAGCTTCCAAAAGGATTCAAAGTTATTGCTCATACAGATAATTCATTTTCGGCTTCTATTGCAAATCAGCAAAAGAAATTCTATGGAATACAATTTCATCCTGAGGTAGTCCACACAGAAAAAGGGATCGATATTTTAAAAAACTTTTCTCAAAATATCAGTATGGCAAAAGCTGACTGGAATATGGAGAACTTTATAGACATAGCCATAAGAGATATTCGAAAGCATGTTAAAAATGAAAAAGTACTTTGTGCAGTAAGTGGAGGAATTGATTCTACTACTGTGGCTGCTCTGTTACACAGAGCCATAGGTAACAGTTTACATTGTGTTTTTGTTAACCATGGTTTATTAAGAAAAGACGAAGAAAATTTGGTTAATAAACTATTCAAAGATCATCTCGGTATTCAAGTAATATATATTGATGCAGAGAAACAGTTTCTGCAAAAATTGAAAGGGATTGAAGATCCCGAAAAGAAAAGAAAGATCATAGGCGAAGAATTTGCAAATGTATTTGTTGATGTAGCAAAGAAGAATGGACCATTCCGATGGCTAGCACAGGGAACGCTCTATCCTGATGTTATTGAAAGCGGAGTTTCAAGAGGTCCAGCAGCAATAATCAAAACTCATCATAATGTTGGTGGTCTTCCAAAATGGCTTAATATGAAAGTAATAGAACCATTAAGCAATTTATATAAAGATGAAGTTAGGAAAGTTGCAAAATTACTTGGTATTCCAGATGTGCTATTAAAGAGACATCCATTCCCTGGGCCAGGGTTGGCAGTTAGAATAATTGGAGAAGTGACCAGCGAAAAGATACGTATAGCAAAACACGCAGGTGAGATAGTTGAATATGAATTAAAGGTTGCAGGATTTTATGAAAAAGTCTGGCAGGCATATGCCGCAGTAGGAGATGACAGGGCAGTAGGAGTGCTCGGTGACGAACGTGTTTATGGTCATATTGTGATAATCAGAGTAGTGGAATCAGTAGACTCGATGACAGCTGATTGGACTAACAAATGAGGTAGAAGATGTGACATGGGTTACATATGCTGTTTCAAGCAAGCCTCCAGCAACAATTGAGCCTCAATAAGAAAACACTTCTACTTTACAAACCAGACACTTGAATTTTTTATTTGATTTATGAAATTGACTAAGATAATAAGATAAATCTGAATAATAATTAATTTGGTTCATAGATTACACCGAAATAGAACGCGATTGCTTGTCATTTATTGATAAAAATTTTGTTGAGTTAGAGGTATCAAATAAGTGCCTTGACCTAATTTTATACACTTCGTCATAAGTGTATTATTATGAACTTATTTCATGTATACTAAAAATGAGTCGGTATGAAACATGCTTATACAATAAACAATGAAAAAAAATGATGTATATATAATTTATAGATAAAAAGATAAAAAAGAGGATAAAAATGCCTCAGATTATGCTTCTGGAGTCGGAGTCACAGGAGCAACTTCATCTGCTTCTTCTTCGTCTACTTCTTCTTCTTCGTCTACTTCTTCTTCTTCGTCTACTTCTTCTTCTTCGTCTACTTCTTCTGTTTCTGCTGCTGGTGGTGCTTCAATAGCTGATGATGATGATGCTTCAGAACCAGTTGCTAATGATAAATCAATAAATTCTGGTCGTTTAGCAGGTGAATTAAAACCTGTTTTACATAACAGACTATCTGCGCTCACATCTGCCAGTAGCAAAGCACATGCCTTATATTCATCACCTACATTTACATTTACATTTGGAAATGTAGCAATATATTGTTGTATACCGCCACCCGTAGTGGCATTTATAGCAATATTTGCTGTTTCGAAAGTCTTGACTTTTGATTCACCATTTACAGTAACTATGGCTACAACATCACCAGTTGTAGGCTGTATATCAAATAGGGATAAAATGACTTTAAATACGTCAGTTCCCTTTCCTGTCTCTCCCTGTGCCTGGATTGGACTTACAGCACCTGAAGTCGATACTGATATTACCATAATCATCACTAAAGCTAAAGTGGTTATTCTTCTTGTTGTTATTTCCAAAGTATTTCAAGATATGCAGTAGAGTAATCTATATTTAATGTTAATGGTTGAGTTATTAACTTCAAGTGCTAAAAATGTCCAATTTCTATATATTATCTAAAAGACAATATCCTTTCTTTTGGCAATTTAGAGACAATTCTGTCAGCTGTCAGCTATCGCATTTGCCGCAGGAAGAATCGTTATAACAAAACTTCTTACAAAATGTCCTACCAGTGAGATTACAGAAGCTTTGCTCTTAATTCAAGATTATATTAGCGGCGATTCTATAGATGTTTTAATCCATAAGTCTACAAGCGATGGTATGATCAATTTATTGCTATTTTCATTATGCCTCTATTGGGGCCTTTTATTTCTATAGTGAACTTCCAAAGGCAATAATTCTCTCTTCTACATGGAAAGTAATCATCAAAGCATTCCGTTCTGTCATTAATGTATGGGATTATTCTTTTGATAATGATTTTATCATAGGTGGAGTGAAGGTGGTGGTGGTCCTGATTTACTTTCAGTAGTCTACATATGCATTATGGATACAACAGCTACACCACCATCATGTCTGTTGAAAGTGTATGCTTTCCGTATCTTTTCCAATGAGTTTAGAAATTTCTCTATAACAAATATGTTTTTCTTTCTCTCAAAGATAAAATTCAAGAATTTAAATTTTTCTCTTGATTCACAGCAATATGCATTTCTCAATGAAGACCTACAAAGTACAAGCCATAAGCGATATCTTCTTTAAAAGATGTCTTATTTCTTGTTTAAGATATCAAGAGAAATATAATACAATGTATTTAGCCGTAATTTTCCAAGTTAACAGAGCCATAATATAATACTAATAAGCTGCAATGAAGTTATTCAGTCCAGATGTAATAGCTGTAAGAAGGAAGATGAAACGTCAATGCATAGTCACCATCTATAAGAATCTTAATAGTTTCTCTTTGTCATAATGCTACTATTAGCTTATGTTATCACTATGATCTTTCCACATATTCCTATAATGTGAAATTATGAATGGACAAACAGAAAAAAATCTCCATCAAGTCTTGCATCCGAAAGATTTTGCAGTTCTATATTGGAGATTTTTTTTCCCTTATTTTATAAGCTGACAGAAAAGTCATTAATATCATAGCAAATAATAAAACTCCTGTTGACAAATGTATTGCCACAAGCAAAGGTTGCAATTTTGTAT
>JAJNBK010000307.1 GCA_021155845.1 Nitrososphaeraceae archaeon | reverse complement strand
GCCTATCTTTTTAACAACTATTCCTCCTTTTTCTAACTCTTTTAGAATCGCATTATATTTATCATAGGTTTCCATGAAAATGAAATTTGCATTAGAATTGAAAACCTTAATTCCATTCAATTTGGAGAGATAGTCAAACACTCTTTTTCTTTCATTTTTAATCAATTCAATAGTAGCTTTGATATAACTATAATTAGAGAACATTATACTTGCTATTGTTAATGATAGACTATTGACTGGATAAGGCGATTGGATTATTGATCTAAATACCTGTGCAAACTTTTCATCAGATATCAAGTAGCCTATTCTCGCGCCAGCTAATCCAAATGCTTTAGACAGGGTGCGCAATATGACAATATTATTATATTTTGCAACATCTGAAGTTAAAGAATAATCTGCAAATTCAACATATGCCTCATCGACTATGATTAATTTATCTTCAAGCATATCTATAATTTCCAAAACTAATTGCTTGTCAAATTGATTGCCAGTTGGATTATTAGGAGAACAAATATAAACCACATCAGATTGTTTGGCACTATTTAAAAATTCTTCTTTCCGTAGAGCGTTATCTGTTGTATTTAATGGTACTCGATTGACTGTTATATCATGTAATTTACATCGGTTTACGAAATAAGAAAAAGTTGGTGTGAAAATAGTAGCTCGTTGTTGCCTTCCAATAATCGAAAGAATTAATTCAATTATTTGATCTGACCCATTCCCTATTGCGAGGTACTTTTTACTGATGCCTATATATTCTTCCAGTCGTTTATATATCTCCTCAAATTGCTCTAGTGGATATTCTCTTAAATCTGTGTATTTTAGAGCTTGTAAAGCAATTTCTGAGATAAAGTTCCTATTTAATAGAAAATTCTCATTGGAATCTAATTTAATAGCGTTTTTAATTTTTTCTGGCCTGATATAATTATCAAGTTTGGAGAGCCGTTCTAATTTCTCGGAGAACCAAGGCCTCATTATTTTATTCTTTCCTTTACGGCTTCGTAATGATTCATCAAACCTTCAGCTAATGTAATTTCCCTAATTTTAGATTCTACTTTCTTCAAACCTGACCTAGTTGCTTCTACTTTATTTACTATCTTTATAAAATCGAGGACGGACAATGATCCTCTAGATTTACCGAAGCCCATGGTTGGAAGAATATGATTAGAACCCAAACAATAATCACTAGCTGAAGATGGAGTAAAACTTCCAATCAATATCAAACCTGCGGACGTAATTTGTCTTGAAATTGTTCTTGCATTCTTTGCCATTATCTCCAAATGTTCTGGTGCTACTTCATTTATGAATTCTATTGCTGAAGATTCATTTTTACAGATTGCAAAGAATCCATTCTCTACTAAACTTCTTCTGACGATATCACTTCGACTGATAGAGTTATTGTTAAGAAGGGATTGGATCTCTGCATTAACTTGTCTTGCTAATTCCTTTGATGTCGTGACAAGCCCACAAAATGTATCGTAACTATGTTCTGCTTGCGATATAATATCAAGTGCAATTAGCCTTGCATCAGTCTTTGCATCTGCATATACTACTAATTCAGTAGGACCAGCAACCATATCTATTGAAACTCTAGCGGAAGCAAGAGTTTTGGCAATAGAGACAAATATGCCTCCTGGACCAACGATCCTGCTTACTTTGTTGATACTCTGAGTTCCAAAAGTCAAAGCCGCAATTCCCTGTGCACCACCTATCTTATAGAATTCATCAACACCGCAAATTTCTGCTGATACAAGAGTCAAAGGATCTATCTTTCCATCTTTTAATGGTGGAGATATTGCCACTATTCTCTTTACTCCAGCCACTTTTGCAGGGACGGCACACATTACCATCGTACTAGGATAGCGAGCTTTTCCACCAGGGATATAGCATCCAACACTAGGGATAGGTTGAATCATACGCTGAATCTTTACTCCGTACGATGAAAGTGAAATTTTCTGCAACTGCTTGAAAAGTGCAATTTCGGTCTTAATTAGACTATTTCTTATCATCTTAATAGATTGAATCTGCTTTGAATTAATTCATTAGAAATGCTATTGCTGGCATTTCTTAATTTTTCAGCGTCAGATTTTGCGTTCTTAATAATTATTGTCCTTATCAAGAATACTCATCTAAATTTATCTCATGTAGAGGCAGAATCTGTCTTGGCTCCATTACAACTAAGCCTTGAGCCATCTTTCTCATTACAGGAACTATTTTGATAAATTCAGTCTTATCAATAATTGTATTTACTCCATACCACCCATCTTCACTTAATGGGCTAATTGTTGGTTTTTTTAATGCAGGCAGGTTTTTTAGCAATTTATTGAGATTTTCTTTTTTTACATTGACGAAAATATGAAGCTTTTTACGGCCTTCTACTACCCCTTTTAATAATGCAATCATATCTGCTATCTTCTCTCTTTTTTTAGGATCCTTCAGAGCATTCTTATTTGCAACGAGAACAGCAGAAGACTCCATAACTCTATCAATTATCTTCAGATTATTTTGTGCAAGAGTGCTCCCAGTTTCGGTAATATCAAAAATTGCATCAACATCTTCAGGTGGCTTTGCCTCTGTGGCTCCAAAGGAAAGGAATATCTGGACATGTTTATTCTCTCCCACTCTTAGCCACGGAGTAATGATCATAGGATCGCTACCTCCAAAATATTTTCGATAAGCAAGGTTAGATTTTATATGAGAAGCTGTAGTAGTGAGATATTCTGAAGATATCCTTAGAGTTTTATTATTTTTGGCAAACTCCGTAATTAATCCTGTCAAGTCATTGAATTGAAAACTTTGTGGAACTGCAATTACTTGTTTTACTCGGCCATATTCTAAATCAAGTAATATTTTGACATCCGCTTTGGCCTCTCTAATCCAGTCTTTGCCTGTAATTCCAACATCATAGAACCCTTCTTGAACATAAGTTGGAATTTCTTGGGGTCTTAATATTTTGACATCACTTACGGTTTGCCATGCCTCTTCAAGAATTCTAAATGTCGCATCCTCAATGCTACCTTTTGGGATTGCGAATTTCACAGTATGCATATGGATAAATAACCAAAATCTATTATCGGATATATATTTATTAAAAACCTTGGGAATGAACAATTTTTATCCGCAAGTCGCATTCTTGTTTTAAAGAATTGATTTATACTAATCTTTAGTATGAGTTTTTTCACATGAAACTCATCAATCATTAAATATACTTTTAGATTAGATTATAAATATATTCTAAGGTCGTGTTAACATATTGACACTTTGGGGATGAACTAATTGTGTTATCAGGAAGCGCTCCCCTATCCGATTTACAGAATTTATCAATAGTTACTTATCAAAGGTAAAGGTTCCTGCGAATGCTGAGGCCTGATTTTCGTCCATAAACATTTTTGACGAGCTCTGTCTTCTCTCTGTATTGACAGTATTAATACTGAGTTTGAATACATCTCGCCTTACACCTCTTTGCCTCCTATGTCAAAGTCAATATTGTCAAGCCAGACTCTGAATGATTTGACTTTCATGGTTCCAATTGCTTGAAGGCAAAATCGATTTCCATGGAGATATTGTTGCCTTAAACGACGATGAGATAACTTTCATTAGTAATTTCTATTGCATTCAAACATACAGTAAATGTCAGGAAGTTAACGTAAGTAATGACGTTATAAATGATATTGTTCATAGATCTTACAGTTGAGTAATACAGAACTTCATCATTTCAATTAGAAGACTTCTTTTCGTAGGCATTCCAAAATAGTCAATCTCATATAGGGTTACTATTGTCTGTTGAGAATGTACAACACCTTTAGTGTCAATATAAAAGAGAATACCTCATTACAAGACACTTTTATGTTTAGTTACTATAATTATCCTTATTTATCAATGCAAGAATTTCTTTTGCTCTGTCTACATTTACAGTTCTTTCTTCCGCAATTTTATTGGCAACTATTTCGATTTGATTACCTGTTGCACCTGCCGCTGCAGCAATATTTCTAGCATGCAATCTCATATGCCCTTTCTGAATACCCTCAGATGCTAGTGCTCTAATAGCTGCAAAATTTTGAGCAAGACCAGCAGCAGCTAATATAATTGCAAGATCCTTAGCGGTTTTAACTCCAAGAATTTTTAACGCGAGTTTGGCCATTGGATGGACTGAGGCGACTCCTCCAACTATTCCAATAGCCATTGGTAGTTCTATCTCACCTGCTAAATCGCCATCCTCCGTTTTATTCCAGTTAGTCATTGATCTATAGGTACCGTCTCTGGCAGCATATGCATGGGCTCCAGCCTCAATTGCACGAAAGTCCTGACCTGTAGCCAAGGCAACTGCATCAATACCATTCATTACACCTTTGTTATGAGTCACAGCACGGTATACGTCAGAATATGCAAAAGCGTAAGCGTACAAAATTCGCTCCACAACATCTTGTCCTCCTAGCTCATCCTTATCGAAAATTGCTTTGCATTTTACAAGCCTCTTTGTTGCATAATTTGAAATTATTTTTAATATAACTTTGCCACCAGTTAACTGTTCCACTACTGGAGCTATTGATTCACACATTGTATTTACTATATTTGCGCCCATGGCATCTTTAGCATCAACAAGTAATTCTACAAGAAGCATAACTCCTTTATTATGTTGGCTTTTGTCTTGCACTTGTCTTACTTGCAGATCTTTAACAACAGCGAATCTGCTCTTTGAGCTAGCCAACTCTAATATTTCTTTCTTACTAGATAGAATGTTTATTTTCGCAGATTCTTCAGAAATAGGTAATGAGACTATCTGTATTTGACCTATCATAATTGATTCGTCTGCTTCTGCTATAAAACCTCCCTTACTCTTTGCAATTTTTGCTGCTTTGCTTGCTGCTGCAATTATGGAAGGTTCTTCTATAGCCATTGGTAGAAGGTATTCTTTGCCATTAATTACGAAGTTTGTTGCAATACCAAGTGGAAGAGCAAATATACCTATTGCATTTTCTATCATTGTATTAGCATTGTCAAATCTGAAGGCTGATGAAGGATCTTGTAATATAGCAATATCCTGTGCAGACAAACCTGTTATTTTTTTTAAATAGCGTAAACGTTCACTTTGATTCATCT
>JAJNBK010000306.1 GCA_021155845.1 Nitrososphaeraceae archaeon | reverse complement strand
GCCTATACATGGACCACAAGCATTTGCTAAAACAGTTGCACCGATATCTTTGAGGATTTTCATTTGTCCATCTCGTTCAATTGTTGCCCTAATCATTTCTGACCCAGGTGTTACCAAAAGCGAAGTTTTGGTTTTAGCACCATTCTGATCAGCTTGTTCGGCAATACCTGATGCTCTTGACATATCCTCATAAGAAGAGTTTGTACAACTACCAATAAGAGCTACTGAAATCGTATCGATATATTTATTTCTTAAAACATCTTGTTTCATTTGGGAAATTGGTCTACCTAAATCTGGAGTATGAGGACCAACTATATAGGGCTCTAAAGTGGATAAATCAATTCTAATTACTTTATCAAAATACTTTTCTGGTTCAGCCTCAACTTCTGGATCCTGTGTTAAAATATCAATATTTTCATTAGCAACCTCAGCAATATCAGCTCGATTTGTAGATTGAAGATATGTCTCCATTCTTACATCATAATCAAAAATTGAACATGTTGCTCCAATCTCTGCACCCATGTTCGTTATAGTAGCTTTTCCAGTACAACTAATTGATTTGGAACCAGGACCAAAATATTCTATTATTGCATTTGTACCCCCTGAAACAGTTAATTTTGATGCTACATACAAAATGATATCTTTCGGAGCTGTCCATCCATTTAACTTTCCTGTCAGATAAACTCCTATTCGTTTAGGATATAAAATCTCCCATGGCATACCTGCCATAGTTTCTGCAGCATCCAATCCACCAGCTGTCCATCCATTTAACTTTCCTGTAAGATAAACTCCTATTCGTTTAGGATATAAAATCTCCCATGGCATACCTGCCATAGTTTCTGCAGCATCCAAACCACCAACTCCTACAGCTATCATACCCAATCCTCCTGCATTAGGAGTATGTGAATCAGTCCCTATCATCAAACCACCAGGAAATGCATAATTTTCCAATACTACTTGGTGAATTATTCCTGCACCCGGTTTCCAAAATCCTACACCGTATTTTCTGGATGCAGACTCTAAGAATTTAAAAACTTCATTGTTCTCATATAATGCAGCCTTGGTATCAGAAACTCCTTCTAGTCTTGCTTGAATTAAATGATCACAATGAACAGTAGTAGGTAAAGTAGTTCGCTTTAAAAGTGATTGCATAAACTGTAAAAGAGTCATTTGACCGGTTACATCTTGTAATGCAACTCTATCAGGACGTAATAATACATAACTTTTTCCTCTTTCTAAATTTTTATTTTGGTCATCTTTTTCAATATCAAAAAGATGACCTATTAATATTTTTTCACTCAATGTAAGGCTGTCATTCTTAATTTTTTCTTTATAGTATGAAATATTTTTCCTAGATTTTTTATAAACAGCAGAAACTAATTGAGGAGTAGTTTCTACTTTGTTTAGCATAGTCATGTTTTTTACATTATTACTTATGTCATACGAATATAAGAAATTTCTTAATCACTGTATTTCTTTTTTAAATGTAATTACAAGTGTTTTGGATAATATAAATAATGATAATAATTTAACGATTAATTAAATGATAAACTATTATTGTTTGACCATGTGTTCAGAGATTGTTAATCTCCTGCTTCAGTAGATTCTACTTCCCACTCATTTAACTCTTCCTTAAGTTCCGGGTCATCTTCAATGTCTTTGCTATTTTCTTTTTTTTTAGTATTTTCTGCTTTTTTATCTTCTACCATACGATTACCTTGGTCTATATACAATAAATTATTTACTAATATTATTAAACGAGAATAAATTAATACCACTATAATATACTAATTATTATATTTCTATTCTAATTAAATAAAATTTAATGTCTAATAGCCCCTAATGTGAGTCCGCTGATCATTTGTTTTTGAAAAATTAACATCAATACTAAAATTGGAATTATTGCGATATTTATTCCAGCAGTTAGATAACCCCATTCAATACTATATAGAGAAACAAATTCATATAATGCTACCTGAAAAACCATTGAATCTGGTTTATTAGCCAAAACTATTGGGAGTATAAATTCATTCCAAGAGAATCTAAATGCTAGGACTGCAGCGATAGCAAACCCAGGCATTGACAAGGGAATAGTTATTCTTCTTAGTACTCCTAACGTTGAACATCCATCTATTAATGCCGCCTCTTCTAGCTCTCGAGGAATAGTTTCAAAATAGCTTTTTAGCAAAAATATATTTAAAGGAATAATTAGAATTTGGAAAGTGAGTATTAGACCTAAAAGCGAATTTAATAGGCCTATTTGAGAGAACATAATATAAAGTGGAATAATATTTATCAAAACTGGGATCATAAAAAGTCCTAAAATAACACTAAGCAAAATATTTTTACCTTTAAATTGAAATCTAGCAAAGGCATAACCGCCCAAAGCGCTGATTGCAACACTTAGGATGGTACTTCCTATGCTGACAAGGAAGCTATTAAAAAGGCTATGCATGATATGTGGTTCTGTAAGTACAAAAAGATAATTATCAAATGTAGGATTGGTTGGAATAAATTGTGGTGGAAGAGAAATTGCTTCTTCATTGGATTTGAAAGAGGTTGAAAGAACCCACACAAGCGGTAACAAAGTAATAAAAAGATATGTAAATAACAATATGTAAATAACTGGTTTTTCAGCAAAGAACCATTTATAAGTTACAAATACCGATGAAGTACGCAAATTTTTTTTCATGATGTATCCATCTTCCATATTATTATGTTTTCTTATTTCTCACTTCGAATAATTTAAGATATACAAAGGCAACTGCTATGTTCATAATGATGAGTAATATACCAACTGCTGCTCCTTCAGAGAAATATCCAAATTCAAAAGCCTGTTTATACATGTATAAAGACATTGTTGTTGTAGAAGATAAGGGACCCCCATTGGTCATAATCAATTGCAAATCAAAAAAGTTAATTGTCCAAACGGTAACTAATATTAAATTGGTTAAAATGAAAGATTTCAAAAGTGGAAGAGTGATATAAAAAAATCTCCTAAACTTGGTTGCACCATCAATAATAGCTGCT
>JAJNBK010000305.1 GCA_021155845.1 Nitrososphaeraceae archaeon | reverse complement strand
GTTGGTGCATTATCAAGTTTCCCTATATCATCTAATGAATCATTTACCTTTAATTATACCCATAACCGAGGAGTAGAATTAGAATTTAGAATTAGAAGAGACATAAAAAAAGAAATAAGAGATAAAGAACAAGGATCCTAAAGCAATGTCAGTAGAAAATAACAAAGAATTATCGCAACAAGAAGAAGAAAAAGAAAAAGAAGAATCAAAAACCAATAACGGAAAGAGTAGTAAAAAATTAAAGGAATTGGTGCTACCAAATGATTCAAATGTAGCAAAGGGAAATGTATAGGAGGTAGTATATCTCGAAAGCATTACCGCTAGTTTGACAAAATAAATAAAGTTTAACTATTTTTAGTATATATTACCGCAGATTTTGATGTGGAATAATAAATAATACAGAAAAGTGTATTACGCTTTTATAAATAATAGTAAATATTTGAAGTCAGCAGCATTAGTCAGCCATAAAGGTAAGGCAACCGAACTCGATATTGACGATATGGTTCCTTCATTTAATTAAAGGAGTAAAAATGACCTGTCAATAGATGATGGAGAAGGATGATGACGACTGGACTATTCAAATATTCCAAAAAACACTTCTTATGCTACTATTTTACTGAAGGCAATCATGACTAAAATAACGATGACACTATAATTTTAGTGAGTGCTATTACTCTTAATGAACTTCACGAAGAGAAAAAGAAGATTATAAATGCAATAAATAAAGGAATATCTAAATGACTTCTGATCTGAGTTTGACTATTATCTTCTAATTCTTTCATAAAATCTATTGATAAATTCTAGGATACTTTCATACGTTTGCTGGTCATTTTTTCGCATATAATAATAAAGCTCTTCGATAGCAGCATGGTGGTCTATGCCAATATTTTTTGCAATTTCTAATGAAATAGACGATATAAGCAATTTACGAAGAACAATATCAGCTCCATAATTTGCAATATCAGCAGATAATTCTGATAATGTATTCTAATGTATTCTTGAAATTTGAATCAATGTATTTATCTTTAGCTTCACGTCTCTTAATTGAAAATGATACTCCCATCATCCGTTGTTTCATATGAATATTTTCTACTATTTCGATAAAGAGTTCATTTATCTCAGGATTATTAAATAGGACTTCGGATATTAAGTCAGAAGCATCTTGTTCACTTATCTGCATCCTGTTAGATAATGTGAATAATATATGACATGCAGCACATCCATTTTCTTTGACTATCGAACTGCAATCGCCTCTCTATTATGCGTAGACATGTTGTTATTTACTATGATATGCCAAGCAATCTAAAAATCAATCCACTGTCATTTTATATTATTCTCATCACAACTCTCATCACAACTCTCATCAACAACTCTAATAGCACTTTACTCCTATCCTCGAGAACTAGTTGGTTTGGTTTTGAAAAATTAGCCATAAAAGCATAAAGAGAGGCTATTGATAGTCATTAATTATTTAAACAATTTTTTTTATAAAATCTTCTTTTTATTCAATTTCTCTGCTTTTTAAGTATATTATGTATATATATTATAAAAATATAGTAAAAAAGGTAAAATACCTCATTTACGTATAAATGATATGTCATCATTATCACCTAAATTGCTATAGCGATAGCTGAAGTAATAATAGGTTGGCAAATAAGTACGTTTTATTCAATATTGGGTCTTAGTTCAGGATTAACAGATAATTTTGCTACCGCTGCATATCTAGGCTTTGGTCTACACATACTAACGGGAACGATATTAGGAGCAATATTTGGATTCATAATAATAACACGATGGAAAGAATCAATCATGCTCAAACACTATAAAGGCATTTTGATTGGAATGGTCTCAGGTATTGTAATATGGTTAGTCTTGTTTTTGCCGATAACTGCATTATTAATTCAGCCAGCCATCAATTATATAGTTACCATACTTGCTATAGATTCTCAACGACAGATCTTATCCGAAGATATAAATCAATCAATAAGAAATATTGCACTTGCTGCAATTGGTTTTCATTTAATATGGGGTGCTATATTTGGCTATATAATGACTTCTCTGCTAAGAATAAGAGCATTTAAAATTGATCATAATAAGGTTGATTCAGAACTTAAATAAAATAATGAATATCAAAAATTGTATTAGAAGATCGTATATATGTATAAGTAAAAAGGAATATAAAAGATACCAAAATTAACCTGATATTATTAGTGAGTAAAAATACTATATGTAATAATAGTTGGGGATGATAATAGTAATAATATTTTGGTTGAGGCAGACAGAGGTATGATGCTAACTCAACTGATTTCTAATAATCTACAAAGTAATGCTATAAGATTTACAAACAAGTAACTATATTTTTTAGTGTGAAAAAGATACAGAGCAATGCTTCAAAAAAATGATCGCAGTTTATTCCAAACCTATTTTACAACTACAAAATAAAAATTCCCCAGTGTTTTTAATGCATCTAACCTGTTAACCTTTTTAGTAGTAACAACTGAAAATAAGACTGATTTAAACGTTGGAAAAATAAAAAAGAATGCAGGTAGAGTTCTATTCAACGACTACCAGTATGTTCTCTTTTGCAAACCTTGTCATTAAAGTCTCCTTTACAATCTCCGTAGTTCCTTTCGTCTTTGGGGCCACCTTGCTTACCATCCTCTTCTTGAGACGCAAATGCAATGCTGGCAATACTACTTGCCGTCACTGCTGTCAACAGTGCGACCATAGAAAAGATTGCCAAAGCTGTTTTTGCTGTTTTTGTATTCATGTAACCTTGTACTGTGAAGAATATAGAAGTGTCTAGAAATTATATTAAATAATATACTAAAATTTTAATTTTAAGTATATTTTTATATTATATGTAATTCTTACAACCTGTTTTCTATTAATAGGAAAAGTCTGAAACCTAATTCTAGATTAGGATATTTTTCTCACTTTAACATTATATGGTAACATATTCTAAGAAACGTAAATTATGCCATTTAATGACTTTAATTAGTTCATATACATCACTTGTTTCATATAATAAATCCATTTTCGTTGTCAAAGTAAGTTCAAATAGAAAAGCTAAATATTGAATTATCAGAACCATTTACATGCGGAACCTAAATCCCTCCTAATGCAGATAGTGTAAATACTTACTTTTGTCTTGGAATGAATAATTGAAATGTTATAAAACGTACTATCAAACTCCTTTAGAATCATGATCCAAATCCCTTCGAATACGCTGTGATATTAGTTCCCATATACAGTCTATGAAACAAAAAAGTGAAAAGTGATTGCTTGAATTAGAATCAGACCCTTACTTCATGTTCATCTTTGCAATGCACGGATGCCACTACCACCACAAAAGTAGTCCAAGAATTAAAACATGTTTGTTTTGTTAACCTTCTATCTTCTATGAAGCTACTTAAACTAGAAGAAAGTAATTAGAAAGATAATCCTAGCATGTCAAATCCTAATATCTTCTTTCATAGATGCTTTATGATAGCCTTCACATATTTTATATCTCCCATAGAAAAAGGCTTATTTGTTACATATGAAGTGTATCGTCTATGAGCCCAAAATAAAGACAACGAACTGAGGGGGTTCGAATTCTACAAAATGGTATAATATGAATCGATTAAAATTCTAGGTCCATAATATTTAGATAAACTAATTATTATAAATAAAGTGTGTGAGTTTGCTATTTTACTTTACTGTCTTTGCACACGTCTCACAGTATCTTTCTATTAGAGTAACGCCTCCACCTACGTTGAATAAGGCTTCTTGGGTGGCCATGTTAGCGCAATTTGCGCAAAATTTTGTTTTGCCGTTATGGGTAGTAAAAGATCTCAGCGACGTAAAAATTTTTTCCATTTTCATTTTATTTTCACCTCGTGAAATTTTCGATGAA
>JAJNBK010000304.1 GCA_021155845.1 Nitrososphaeraceae archaeon | reverse complement strand
ACACTTTTATCAGTTAAATCTTATAGAGTTATTTAAAACTTAAATATATGATAATAATATTGTTTAAAACTTAAATATATAATAATAATAGATAGAGTTTAATGAATTTCAAAACATTGTTACTATTGACAGGAATATCCGTTGCAGTATTCGTGGTATCAGCAACTATTTCTCTACCACTCCAAACAGTAAGTGCACAAATGACTTCTCTACCACTCCCAACAGAAAGTGCACAAAGTACAAATGCTGCTAATACCTGCGCGGGCGACGTTGGGAATAATGCCGACTGTAGACAACAAGGATCCCAAGAAGGGGGGGATAGAAACACCCAAGAGAATACTTTTAGAAATGAAGTAACAAGCATAGACGCCACTATTGATATTAATCTTGAGTAAATTCTGGTACTGATGCAACTTATATTGTCCAATATTTTATAATAAAAATATCGGAGATCACAATAGAAAGAAAATAATACTGCCAATTTAACGAACTAAATAATATTTCCGATATGACTATCAATCAACAAACTAAAATTAGGATTGCAGGCTTTTCTAAAGAGATATATACACAAATACTAAAAAGTTAATATTAATTTTGGTGATTATGTAACCTCTGCCCTAACATATAATTAACTATTAAATCGAACAAATTGTTACTTCTTTCATTGCATCTCCATTCCATTTCTTTAATGTAATAAAGAAACTTTCTAGGACTGATACAATAATATATTAAAATATCTTATCAGCCTTTCGTTGGCAAAACTCCAAAAACCTTCTATTCAATTTATGTATACCTTACCGTTGACAAACTTCTTATCATGGTCTATGTTAAGATGTCTGTATCCAGAAAACATCAAAGAATGATAATCTTTCCATTTGTCAGTATATACTACGCTACCTCCTCTAACCTTCTTTACTATGGCACATAGTCAGCTCTTCTAATATTATATTTCTTATTACGTCGCCAAATATCTTCGATGCCGTCTTGTAGCTAATATTTACTTTCTAAGACTTTTCTAGCTGAAATAGAGAGTTCAAACAACTTTATTATTGCTAACCATTTGGAGTACGGTAGATTAACAATCGCAAATTTTGAATTCTTAAACAGTCAGAAATCTTTCTGACTATTTTTATATCTAGTCCTCTTCCTGTTCGTTATGTAAAATATCCAAATCAATATGATTTATTATAGGATATCTAGTTAGGGATAGAAGTAATATAATCGCCTAATACTTTCTCTTGATTTCATTTCAATTTTAATCGTTATCGCTCTTAGATCTCATTTTCATTTTCAATAGCGATATATATATATATATATATATTAGCAATAACTAGACGAAATGCTTTGACAGCATTGCAAGTTAGTCTATTGCCAATTACAGTAAACCAGTTACACGGTACCTGAGATAAGACAACTGACTAATATATATGACCAAACCGTATTAAGGTGAATGCATATAATGATAAAAATAAATTATAAATGAAGTTACGAAAGAAATTTTGTATGTATCTTCAATTAGTCCAAGGGTATTAGGCTTAAAACTCTCCTGTCGGTCATTAAGAGATATAGCAGGATATGTAAAAGAAAAGAACATATAATACAAGACAGAATAGGGATAAGCCATACTGCTGTAAGGAATATTCTAAGAGAACACGGCATAGAATGGAGACCATCAAAAACTGATCTTTGAAGTAGTAATAGAAGTAGGGATCCGGAATACGATCTGAAAAAAAGCATGTTGAAGAGCTGAAGAACTACAATCTATGTAATGATGACTCTATACTTTTACTCCAAGATGAAAAGGGTCCTATTGCAGTAAAGACATATGGTGGTACTTCATGGTATGCTACACAAGCCAAAATAGAATACGCACAATAAATAAAGAAATTCTCAATGTTTTGATGCCTATGATTACACTAATAAGAAATGAGATCGTTACTCACTCCTACAAAAAGAAGAATAGCAAACAGCTTCTAGATTTTATTAAGGGTAAATTCATTATATGATTTCAACGTCAAAACAATATTCCTGGTACTAGATACATATCCATACACACAAATCAAAGAAGGTTAGAGAGAACTTATTACGTTATATCCTAGAATAATACTTGTATTTTTATCAACCACCAAATCTCCTGAGCTAAATATAATAGAAGTAAGATGGGGGATTGTGGCTCCAAAGAAAAGCTATCAACAATCGTACATTTACTAATGAATAAGAGATAGGAAAGCAGTAAGTGTGATTGGACCAAAAAAGTATAATATTGCTCATAGGAGAAGGATAAATGATATCTTACATATAGGAGGAATGAACATGGCTTCATAACTGTTAAGAGCTTTTTGCTTAGAAAAACATCATCACAGCAGTTATCACAATTATCAAAAGAAATCATATTTGATATGGAAATGGATTCAACAGTATAAGGTGAGGAAGAATTTTTTCAAAAGAGAAGGAAAGTATCGGAATTTATAATTGATGAAAAATATTACTACTTAAAGTGAGCAATCAATATGCTTTTGGCTCTGGATAGCCATCATCATCATCATTCATTAATTCAATAAACAGAGTAATTCTATATATATATATATATATATATATTCATATTTCCTTTGAAAGAAAACTCTATGTGCTTATTGCTGAGACATTTATAAAAGATTTGGTATGGAAATATGGATGGAAAGCATTCTATTTCAACTGATAGTGTATGGTATTTGGTATCCATAACAAGCCTGCAAATTCCTAAATATGGATTTTCATCTACATATTCCTCGTATGAAAAAAGCATGATTGAAAGAACCATTCACAGTACATCAAGGATAGAACTGAATGCTTTGATGACTATTTTTCATATAGAAAGGAAAAAGGTGTAAACAATAACACATCAGAAATTGGTTCAATCTTTTCATTGGTTATCATAAAAAGGAGGTGATGACTGCTTAAGTAGACAGAGCCAATTATTTGAAGTTAAAGTATAAACAAATAAAGAAAAATAATACTGAATTTCCATAACAGATATATCTGCTATAGTAATATCATAAAATTAACACTTACTAAGAAATATAACCTTGGTAAGCAGCCTTTAATATCTCGAGACTAGTAAGGGTTTCGACAATGGCGATAGTAACAACAATAATAGCAACAGTTATTGGTACAATGTTGATTGTTGCCGGATTATCATTACCGTTTGTAAATAGTGTATCAGCAACTCTTCATTCTAGTTCTTCTGTATCAGCAACTCTTCATTCTAGTTCTTCTGTATCAGCAACTCCTCATTCTAGTTCTTCTTCAGATTCAAATTATAATGTAATAGAGGCAGCTTGTTCTATTGGTAGTATTATTACTACTGATGGTACTAATGAGCCTGATATTATGCTTGGATGTGAACTGGAGGATGTAATGTATGGTAACGCTGATAATGATGTATTGCAGGGTCGTTTTGATGATGATACCCTATACGGTAATAATGGAGATGATAATTTAGTAGGTGGTGGAGGAGGAGATGAACTGTATGCTGAAAGAGGAGATGATGTTATCTTTGGAGGATTTGAGGATGACTTTCTAGTAGCTGGAAAAGGCAGTGATGAATTATATGGAGAGGAGGGAAATGATCTACTTGAGGGTGGAGATGGTGCAGATTATTTTGACTGTGGAGATGGTCTTGATATTATAGTAGACTTTGATCCAAGTAAAGGTGATATACATACAAACAACTGTGAAGATGTAAGAGAACATCTGTAAAAAATT
>JAJNBK010000303.1 GCA_021155845.1 Nitrososphaeraceae archaeon | reverse complement strand
AATTGGCATTCCTACTGCTGATACTCTCAGAGTTCTAGCAACAGAATTAAAAAGATTGAATATCAATGCATCACAATGTGCTAAAGGATTTAGGCTCTTAAATATAATAAATAATCTCGGAGCACAAGAAGAAGAAACCATAGAGTCTTTTCTTACTCAGATCTATAAGCTGTACACATCTAAGAATATTCCACCAGAAGCTATTGTTAATATCCCCCAACAGATGGTTGCCCTTGGTGAGACAATTCCGTTTACACAAATACCTGAATACCTGCGGCAGAAAATTGAGGAAAAACAACGTTTAGAACAAGAGATAAAAACACTTAGAGAAACAAAGCTGAGTGCACAAAACGAATGTGACGAAGCACTAAGGAGCAGTAGTATTACTATTGACACTCTGCATGAGTATAGGCGTCTAAGAGAATGCCTACTAGAGGAATATGGTTTATCTATTGATCATGATGACACCCTACCAAAACTTATTAATGTAATTTCTAACTTGAAACATTCCGGATATGATGCTAAAACGATTACAAAAAAACTGTCTAATATTAATAATCTGCAAACTAGAGAAAAAGAGCTGCAAAGTCAGGTCGATGGGTTAGAAGCTAGACTTAAGAGAGCTGAACAAGAGTATTCTGCTGATGAGGAGAATTTCAACAAACAACAACATTAAACCATACCTTGCAGTCAAGAAATTTTTTGACGATATAAAAGACCAATATGACACTAAACTAGGCTTTGAGCGAAAAATTATGGAGATGAATAACTCCTTATTTCAAACCCAACAACAACATCATAATATATCACTAAAATATTCGCAAAAGAAAGATACTAATGATAAGTTAGCTGAACTGCTTGCATACGGTGTCACACAAGATGAAATAATTTATTGGGGAAGCATTTTGAAAAAATATAATATAGAAATATCATGTGTTCATCAGGACTTGGTGAAGTATGGAACATTAAAAGGCGCATACAACGACATGACCGCAAAAGTGGTTTCATTAACTTCTGAATCTAATGCTTTGACAAAGAAGGTAGAGGGTTTAAGAGAGGAACAAAGAAAAATATCCGATCTCCTAGAATTCCAATCTGGAGAAGCAATGAAAGCGATTCAGACATTTTTACAGAATCTAGACAGTCAAATCAAAGATGCATCAAAAGCCTCAATTCAGACAATCCAAAATATTAAGGAACAATCACTTGCCATTGGTAAGCAAAGCAAAATAGGCTTACAATTTGTCAACGCTGAGGTTAATAAACAACTTGAAATATTTCAAATGATAGGAGCTTCTGCAGAGTTTTCTCCTCTTACCAAAGCTGCAAGAGGCGAGATCGTTGATATAAATGAATTGAGAATATCTGTAATTAGGAGCAGCAAAAGACATAATTGATAAAGCCATAAATATTCTGCAGTCAGAATGGTTATTTAGCTGAAACTTACTTATAGGGAAAGGAATTATTATTTTTTTAAAAGAAGAACAAGAACGAAAATCACTACCTACATGCGCGACTACAAATGCTTATGATTCTGCATCAGAGCGGTAATTGTAAGATACTATGGCTTATATCCCATCAAGAGTGCCATCTCTAGCCATTTCCAATAGCAATCTACATCTACAAATCCTATTTCACAAAGCCAGCCTAACTGAGTCTCCATCGATAATAACTTGTCTGATTTACTCTCAGTTTCTGGAGTAAAACCAATGGCGTGTAGAAAACGTATGTGGTGTTCCATTGAAGGTGATGCAACATTATCAAGGTTACAGAATACACCACCTGGTTTAAGCATATTGTATACCTCTCTATAAAGCGAGCGCTTGCGTTCATGTGGTAAATGATGGATAGCTAAGCTTGAGACCACCGCATCAAAATAGCCTAATGACTTTGGTAAAGGGAAATTCAGGTCATGTTCTATCACTTTAATAGAAGGGTCATTATCAAACTGTTTTCTTGCAGCTCTGAGCATTACAGGAGAAGTATCCAATGCTACAGCTTCCATTTCGGGTCTATCAATCTTAAGTAGCCTAATCAAACGTCCGTCTCCTGTACCAAGATCTAATATCCTTCCTGCACCTTTTGGAACATAGTCAAGTAAAACAGCCTCACCTTCTGTTCGATGTGGAATATTATCAGCTTTGTTAAGATATCTCAGAGCATGTTCTACATTGGACCATTCTTCTTCACTATTGTTACCAAAACGGTTCATTGTCTTTTCTTCTCTTGATATACTCTCTTTGCTATAAATAATCCATATTCTGTGTTAGTTCACTGTGATTTGAATCTATAAGAATGGTCGTAAATTCTTTTAATTTGGTATTCATCTTTGGTATCAGGGGACCAATTTGCCTGCATTAGTTAACTATTTACGATTATCTTATTTGTTTATACATATGGGGAAATATTATTAAAAAAGAAAACTAAGATTGTATACTTGCTTGCGTTTAAGCTTAGGTTAGATAGCTTTGAAGAAGAAGAAAGTAATTAGGTATATCTGTAATAATAGTAATATTGTATTCTCACAAATGATGTCTATATGCAATATTTTAAATTAGGACAGGAAAGGCAAGATTGTGAATCTAAATGAGTGCTAAAACATCCTATGATAAGGTCATACAACTAATGAAAGAACATCATAAATGGTTTAATAAATCAATTCCTCTAATTGCAAGTGAAAACATACCAAGCACGGCGGTAAGGGAAGCAATAATATCAGACTTTGGTAATAGATACGCTGAAGGATGGCCCGGCGAGAGAGTTTACGCTGGCTGTACTTATATAGATCAGGTTGAGATCATTTGTAATGATTTAGCGAAAAAGGTTTTTAGAGCAGAATTTGCCGACTGTAGGGCAACGTCAGGTGTCGTTGCAAATCTAGCAATTTACGCTGCATTCTCAAATCCGGGCGACTATATGATGGCTGCTTCTATTCCAAGCGGAGGACATATTTCCCATGGAAAGAAGGAGCATTTTGGTACTGCAGGTCTTGTACATGGATTAAATATTGAACACTATCCCTTTTCAAAAGAAGAAATGACAATAGATGTGGATGCAACAAAAAAGAAGATCCAGGATATGACGTATGACGGAAAATCACCAAAGATAGCAATGTTTGGAGGCAGTTTGTTTCTTTTTCCTCATCCTGTAAAAGAACTGGCAGATTTTATGCATGATCACAACATTTATGTTAATTATGACGGAGCACATGTCGCAGGCCTGATTGCAGGAGGAGAATTTCAAGATCCATTAAAAGAAGGAGCAGACTCCATGACAATGAGCTCACATAAAACTCTCTGGGGACCACAGGGAGGAATTATTGTATCATTTGAAAAATATTCAGAAGCAATCAAGAAAGCAATCTTTCCTGGCAACACTAGCAGTCATCATCTACATCATGTTGCAGGCAAGGCTATTGCATTAGCAGAATCGTTTGAGTTTGGAAAGGAATATGCAAAACAAGTGATCAGAAATGCAAAGGCATTCGCTGAAGCCCTGGCTGAATTTGGATTTGGAGTGCTAGGTGAAAAAAGAGGATATACTGCATCACATCAAATTGCAGTTGATGTTTCAATGTTCAATGACGGGGGTACCGTCGAGAAGGATCTGGAAAAGGCGAATATAATTTTAAACAGACAATTGCTACCAGGAGACATCAAAGCAGGTAGGCATTATATGCATCCGAGCGTTTCATAAAACGTGTGATTGTAGAGAAACAGGATCCTGCTATTGTAAGAAATGATGTTGCTGACTTTAGGAAACAATTCCAAAAAGTACACTATGCGTTCGACAACGCTGTTGGTGCATATGAATATATAAGCCTTATTGGTGATGGTAAAAAATGATACAGTAAAGCAAAGGCGAAAGTGGCATTATTGATTTAGAAGTCCTGCTTAACTCTGCTTTTTCATGGTTCTATAGGTTGCAGCGCGCGCACACACACATGAACATTCGATCAGCAATTGTTGTTGTTATTATTATCATCCTTAGATTCAATTTAAAATATCGAAAAAATAATTTTTTGATACAAATTCTCTACTAAATCATAATACCGGAAGTATAAAAGACATTTGATGACATATCAAACTCTAGTAGTCTATCATATATTGCTCTACTGTTAAAGCCTCTTGATAATATCAATATATATATATAAAAGAAACATCTATTACATTATCTTCATTTTTTATTTATTTATTCATTCATTTCTAATTTTCTTTTCTTTTCTTTTCTTTTAGTTCCATTATTTTTTGTTTTGATTCCTCTAAGAGTTTAAGTGAATCATCAATAAATATATTAATATCATTTTCACTCAAACCATTCTTGCGATAATCTCTAACTACTGCCTCTACTGACCCAAAATATACTCCAATAAGAGCAATAATGACAGCTTGTTCGTCTGGTTTATTCTTTTCCAGATAATCAATAATATATTTTGATATTTGTATTGTTGCATCGATTTGTTCTTTGCTCATTGTTATTTTCCCTGCTAACAGGATGTGTAATGGATAATTAAACTAACGTATTCACTTCTCTGCCAACAATAACAAACCTACAGATCTGTAAATAGTAATAGCAGCAAATCACACATAAAAGAGGACATATTCACTTCGTGATTATTCTCCGCTCAGTCAAATGTCTATTGAGACATAATTGTGTAGAAACCCAAAAAAATAAAATAAGAGAGAGAGAATTTTTTATTTGCTCATATCCCTACTGCCTCAGAAGTCTATCTTTTCCCAAGTAATACATCCTTCGCCATATTATATTCCTGTTCTTGCAATAATTCTGCATGTCCATGTTCTGTGCGACCCAGACTTTGGAAGTAACCTTCTGTTTCAACACTCTCTACAGGTACTAAACCATCGTCATGTCCTGGAATAGCTGGGTTTCCTTGTACTGCAGGTAACCAGTCACCAGTAATGGTATAGTATTTGGTATTTGGGTTCATTACAGCTTTGGTTGCATTTGCTCCAGGTCTTAAATCAAATATAGCTGGTGCACAGGCATCATTTGTCTCTGCTGCTGGAGAACCGGCGTTAGGAGTTCCAATCATTATAAAATTTGCAACATCCATTGTATCAGTAATATCTAAGAATACTCTAGCATCTAGTCCACCTTTTTCTGCTGACCCACATTTATCGTCAGAATCTTTGAAGGTTATTGTAAAGAATTGGATACCATCTTTTTTGAGCAAATCTTCCCATTTTTTCCATATCGCAGCATCCTCAGCATAACCATGTATTAACAGTACAGGAAGCGGCTTTTCAGATTGACTACTTGCTAAGGAAACAAACGAGCCACTTACTATTATTGCTATGGATATAACAGCTATGGCGACTGTGACTATATTATTTTTTTTATTCATCCTATAGATAGTGGTTAGAAAGATTTATCAAAGTTATTTTTTTAAATAACAGCATTCTAAAAGAGAGAGAGAGAGAGATTATGTTCTTCACCAACTGTATAGTTTGCAGTCGTTAACACCTTAGGATGAACAAATGAACAACATTGCTTAATAAAATATGAAAGAAAAACCACAACATGATAAATAATAACCTGATGGTTTCTATATTATTAGCTTTAGTCATAATAATTTTAGACCCGGTCTCTTTGATGACAAATGCAGAAAGTCAAGCTCCTAATACTACTAGTATAACTATTGAAGATAGAATTGGAATGATAATGGGCAACAGAATTACTAAGATGATGGATGACACAATAAATATGATAAAGAATGTCAATAGCACGGTTATCGTTAATCAATCTGAAAACGGAATCACTCCAGTAACAAACCTTACAGATGTTAATAAAACTGACATAAGAAG
>JAJNBK010000302.1 GCA_021155845.1 Nitrososphaeraceae archaeon | reverse complement strand
ATTGGTTTTATCGATGTAGACTGCTACTGGAAGTGGCTTGAGTTAGCACTTTTAATTGGATTTAGACCATAATAATGGTTATCATGTATTTAGACTTCATTAGTCAATATAATGGTTAAAATTCAAAGTGCTATAAATATAGCATACATTTGATATAAAAGGAGAATATCATTTAATTATACTTTTGTTGTATATTATGTTGGAAGAGGAGATCTGCTTTGTGTAATCCTAGTGAAACTAACTCAAATAATATTTTACCAGCATCGATTTCATATTCTTATTGTCAATTTAAATTCGTCTACTACTATGCAAAGCTTTCAAAACACATAGAGCCTCGTTGCTGGAGCACTAGTGATCATATGTGGTGATCGTATTAGTAAGATAAACCATGGCTCAATGTTATATTTGCGGAGTAACTGAAAGCATTCCCTTTAAATGTAATTACTGCCAAAAATCATTTTGTCATATCCATAGAATTCCCATTAATCATTCATGTCCTTTTATAGACGAATACACAAAGAAAAGAAAGGGTGTATTTTTAGATAAAGGCCATAATGTCGTAAGTAGGAGCAGCAATATCTTGAGTTCGTTATCCAGAGCAATAAGAATAAAATCCTCTAAAACTGAATTACTGCATTTATCTGTTGCAACGTTCTTAGTTACTGCAGTGGGTCTTTCATTAAACAACTACCGATATATTTCTTGGCAATTCTTAGCTATATTTATCAGTGCATTCCTTGTTCATGAATTAGCTCATAAATTCTTGGCTCAATTTTATGGGAGCTGGGCAGAATTTAGAGCTGAGATGTATGGTCTTATAGTAACAGCAATATCAGCCTTACCAATTATGCCGTTTAAGTTTATAGCTCCTGGTGCTGTCATGGTTGGATTATCAGATAGAAATAGATTTGGCAGAGTTGCATTTATTGGACCATTAACGAACTTAGTCATGGGGTTTGGATTCCTAGCCTTATCATATTACTATTATCCATATTATCCATATTTGTCAGCGGGTGCGTCATTTAATGGCTGGATTGCAATATTCAATCTAATACCCTTTGGTCTATTAGACGGACAGAAAATTTTTGATTGGAACAAAGTTGTTTGGGGTTTGACAATGGCTATTTCTATGGGATTATTTATTCTTGCATATATCTAACTGATCGATCCTTTTTAAATGCTTCAATTTTCTAGCCAGTAAGTGAACGTCAAGTTCGTCATCTAGGCGGTCAAATTAGTCGTCAAGTTGGTCAAGCAGAGAATATAGGCTGATGATGCTGTTATAATAGTACTCGGTTTGAATATTAAATTTCGATCAATAATCTAAAATGCTTATTATCGATTCGAGCAAGAAAGAAATACGATCCTAGATAAAATTTATTAACTAATTGCTAAGATAATTTTAAAAGAGTAACGTAGTTAATTAAATGTTATAAATTTGTTATAATGTAAATTTAGGTTAGTACATTCTATTGATACTCCAGTCAAAATAAATACCAGAATTTTACATTGAACTATGGTTATCAAATCTCATTCTCTCCTGGCGATGTACACTTAATCATGTGATAGCTGATTTTTCTATTATTCTTTACCATTAAGAATTTCTTCTTTACAATTCACCAAACTAAGCTCATTACACCGTAGTTGATATAAAGTCAATTGCTAACCACACGATTTTTATAGAATACAAAGAATCATCACTGTAACATAAATATATAAATAATATATTTATATGCTAATATTTGCAACTCAAATATTAGTAGTTAGGAAAACTCATCGTTATTTGTAATTTTTGAGGAGTTGGGAGAAAAGATAAATTCCATAGACTGTAGTTGTTGTCTGCGGTCCACTGAACCTGCTGCGATACCAGTATCAATTATCTGTGTTTGTTCTTCTTCTTCTTCTGTCTTCTCTTCAAATGTCTTATTCAAAATAACTCCTATATCTTTAAATGATATCCAAAGCCTCTTTTGCTATCTCCTGTGTGTTTTACCTTGATTGTTATGACTAGGCAATTTATCAGATGGTAATCGAGGGTATAGGAGACTGTATACTGATAAGAAAGCTTTCTATGTCTGACATCGCCATAGTATTGGATAAGCCTTATTTGTTATTTCCTTTAATAGTACTTGTCTGTTAAGTCATAGTACGCTATCTATAAATCACTATTGTATGAATGATTGGCAAATGTTTTAGAGTGTCAAATAATTAAAGACTAACCAGTCCCATAGGTAGAGACAGTAATTACATTGTCGCCTCTGATAAGAATAGTACCAAGATACCTTTGATTGCTTTTCTTCCCTTCAATTTTATGAGCACAGATTTACCTATGTTCTCATGAAGAACTTTTCCTATAATGTCTACTGATGACAATAGTAATCTTATAGGTAAACAAGCTATATAAGATAGAAAGATCGGGGAATTATATCATATAGTAGCATCTTCCCTTGTAAATGTGTCAATGCAAAATTAAAAAAGATATGTTGTGCTTCTATATCCAATGTCATCAGATGATATTACTGACCAGCGAGAAAATATGAGGAAATTATATGAACACATTTACATATTCTTAATAACAAATATCGTTAATATTCGACAACTAAGGATATAATAAATGTCAGATTATGAAGGAGGTACATTCCGATGTAAAGTCTGTGCAAAGGAATTCCTTACAAAAAATGAGGCTGATATGCACTATCAAAGAGTTCACTCTGATGAAGTTACTTCAATCGGTGAATAATAAAATAAGAAACAACACTATCTATCTGTTTGCAATAATGACTTGTCCAAGGCCTAACGTCTTCTATTATATCGTGCTTGATGCTTTATCCACATTTTAACTAAAAATTGAGGTTTTTGCAACTTTTCAAAAATTCTGGTTTGTTGTTGTATTACCTGATTGTTGTTTAGTATTTTTAATTCTAAATCCTTGATTGTCATCTTAACAGCGACATTATTTTAGATTTACTACTTTCAATAACTTGTAATGTTATATTCATTAAAGAAAAAAGATGCATATATGATGATACTTAACTACCTATTTTATGACATTCATCAGTATATCTAGATCATATGTATTATTTGCAGTATTCCCTATCAGGATATTTTTTACACTCTTTAGCTCATGCATCACAAATATTCATATTTGACATATTAGAAATGAATAGAAGGATCCGGACATACTTGTTGAGAGTTATGAGAGTTACGGTTCAGTTGTATATGCATCTTGCCATTGATTTTACTAACTAACCATATCCTTCAATGTCTATAAAGAGACAGAGATATATTTCCCTTGTGCAGAGATGCTGTCAGCGGGGTGGGGAAGCCAGTTATCTCTGAAAAAAGAGAGAGGCTAAGTAATCCCGGC
>JAJNBK010000301.1 GCA_021155845.1 Nitrososphaeraceae archaeon | reverse complement strand
TTATGACCCATTCATGGGAATAGGTACCACTGCCTTAGCATGTCTTCGTCTTGGTGTAAACTACATAGGAACAGAGATAGATGATGAATATATCAAAGTAGCAAGAGAAAATATAACTGAGGAAACTAAAAAAGTAATCATAAGAAAGAAAGATGAAAGATAAGAGAGGTTAGTGATAGAACTACAGGAAGATGAAGATATATTGCTTGGAGATAAGAGACCCAAAATTACCTAAAAGCATAACCGGTTTACCATTTTTTATAACATTCTTTACAATATTGATTTGGAAGAAAAGAAAGGAAGGCCGTTTGGGAATAAAAAAAGAAAGATGAGAAATTAAAGAACTATGGTTCATCGATAGGGGCAAATTTAAAGTTAATAGTAGACAAGGTAGCATAATAACATATTTCAAATTATTTTTTACTTCTAAGAATGCAAAGCAGGCTTGCCTGCGCATTTTATGTTATTATAACTACCATCTATTTGAATACATATAAAGATGCATTAAATTTTTTCAGTGAATTTAGTTGTCTTTTTAAGGGTTAGAGTATGTATAACAAAGTTTTCAAAGGAAGAGATACAATACCAGTAATAATAAACCCTATTCCTGCATAAATTAATAATCGTTTTCTTTGTTTTGTTTGCATCTCTATAATAAAAAAAGCAACGGTAATTACTGTTTTTCTTATTCAAACCCAAATCAATGTATATGAAATACAATTTATGTAGAAATACCATTTAGTAATCAATCTTTATAATCATTCTATTTGACTTTGTCATTGGTTAGGAAGGCATTCTTTTGTCCTTATCTTGATAAAACTGGTAATAAACGTACTCTTATACTATAGAAAGTAAACTGCAGTGCATTAACCTTTCTTCTTAACATGACTGATGACAATACAATAATGTATAAACTATGAAACACTAATCTATAGAGTAGTGATGAAATGAATCATATTCAAACAATAAATAGTAATAATGCAATAATGCTGACCGCTAATAATGCTATATTAATCAATGCTCAACAACAAATTATATCCAGTTAATTTTCTATTTCTCAGAGTGAGATCACGAACTATTGCAGATGCCAAACCAGAACTACTACAGCTTACATCACTTCTACACAATACAATATTCAAAATTGAACTTCTCAGAGAATTACACTCTAAAGTATAAAAAGAAAATACTGGCAATAGGGTTGACCATATTACTGACTAAATAGAGATAGAGGAGATACTTCAAGCAATTTCAGATTTAGTGCAATCGCTGTAGTTCTTTTTCATAATTATTTTAATACAGTCTTTCTGTGTAATACTTTTTCCTATAATCATTTAATTTCTGCACTATGCGATTAATCGTAGATTTAAGATTCATATATTAACATTTCATCTTTTCATTTTTAAAGGCTTTCGATCATTGATATCACAAGTGGTTATTGTTATATAGATTACAAGTAGTGGTGAAGTACTTTAAAATTCTTGGATATTGTTCTAATTGTCTTATAATATTATTCTTGGTTTTTATACTACAACTAATAATACTTGAAGGACCCTATTTTTGTCAAATTTACGTAGCTACCAGAGAAAATGATCTATTTGCAGATTGGTCAGGACTTGTATACATGCCATCTATACTCTATTGACAGAAAAAACTAACGTCTTCGGCAACCGGACTTGGGAATTTGTTTGCATTGTGTGCTCATCTATTTCAAAGGGTAAATGATATAGAATTGTTAGCAGAGTTTTCAAATTTATCCTAGGAAAAAATAACTATATATATATTTAAATTTAATAAAATGTCACTCTAGAGAATATGTAGAAGGTTCAATTATTTACAGATATACAGAATACCAAAAACAGAAGATTAAAGAAAAAACGAAATTGATTAGCTTATCCTCATTCTACCCGTTTATCAATAATATGCAGATTGGATATTAAAAGCCAGCAGAAATTGAAGAAATCTATATGATAACCAGCTGGCGAGATATCTCTGACTGTTAAAGATGCGAGTACCAAATATGTTAAAGTATATTTAATATACAAGATAGAATTGTCAAGATGACAAGCTAGTGCGACAACAAAAACAGTCATCGAAACTAATTGGAATTAATTTTCAGGGTTTTGGTTCTTCTGCTTTTCAGAATAGAATAACACCAGTTCCTCCCTTTAAATACATTGAAGATTCCTTTAAAATATTCTCAAAGAATGGTATCAAAGCAGTTAGAGTTCCATTCCATTGGGAATCCTGGGAATATGACAAAAGCAATTGTTGCGATGACTTGATTTCTATTGGAAAGGCAGGTGATAAGTATGGAATTATGTGTCTGTATGATAATCATCAATGGGAATGCTCTTCGTGGCTTGGACAGGGGATTGGTATGCCTAATTCATTGATATCAACACTCTATGAAATGAAAACTGGACAAATTCCGAATCACAGCATCAAAAAAGATTTCTGGAACAGATGGTGGGATCGTGAAATAAAGACTATCGATGGAGTAGATGGCTGGGATGCACAATTGGATTATCTTAAAAATATTGTAAAGTTGCTAAAAGACCGCAAGTCTACAATGGGTTTTGAAATATTAAATGAACCAGAAGTATTTAGAAGGCAAGACTATTGTAAAGTAGGTAATTATCACGAATACATGGTCAACGAATTAAGGAAAATAACAGATAAACCACTCTTCTTTTCTTGGGTCTTATCACATACGATAATTGATAATCCCTTCTTACAGACAAAAGTAGCTCCAGTCACACGTAGCAATATTATATATGATGGTCATGCTTATCCTCCTTCTTTCTTTAGGGTACTATACTTTCGAGTAATTGCTTTATTGATGAGAAATATCACTCTGTATATTGGAGAGTTTAACTCAGGTTTTGAAAAAGGTACCATATTGACACAAAAACAAATCTTCCGATATATTAAAAGATTAAACAATTTCTTAAATTATGGATGGGCATTATGGAGATGGTCATACATACCTGACCTAAATATTCCTGCATTCAATCTTGCTAGAACAGAAGATAACAGAATACAGGAAGGAATTTATTTTAAATATTTTGTAAAAGCAATAAACGAAATAAATTCATAGCAATCGAAAGTAGTGGAAAAGGAAATGCTTTGAAGTATGTAGGTACAAATGTGGTATTATTAGTTTAATATTATTCTATGAATCTAAATCTCATAATCTACCAGATTGTTTCTCATTCTTCTGATTCTTAAGTGCATTATTGAATGTCACCAGCCGTGTTTTAGAACAACTCGGCATGAGAATTAAAAGACGATGCTGTAGTCATAGAGTCACACTAATTATTTGCGTCTACTGACTCATCGACATAATCAAATTTCCTCCCAAATCACACCATAAGATGAATAACAAGAGAATCAGTAGCAGCACAACAAGAAGAATAGGAGAGGAAATAGGAGGGAGAATAAAAGATAATGTCTCCTATCAGTTGTTATTGTCGCTGGTATGTGTGTATGTGTATACATATGGTCAGCCTATGATCTCGTTATTCTGAGTGAACCAATGTTGAAATGTCACGATGAGATAAGATACAATATCAATACTATCAGTGCTACTATGGAATAGCGAAGAAGTAATATCTAAAGAATACCCCATGACACAAAGAAAAACAGAAGGAAAGCAGCATAGCAGTAGTGCTAGTCATTATTATTGAATAACAAATTTCTCTCCTATTTGTATTTATTTGGCTTGAATATTCTACATCTTTAGATTAATTTACATTTAAGTAATTACTGACTTTTTCCTTTTAATTATCGAAAAAACTTTTAAAATCATTTATTATTGTGCAATATCTATTTCTATTGCTACTCCTTTCTCTATGAAAGATCGAGCATTTTCAAATGGCAGCACTGCAACGTCTTCCTCCTGAAACGGTCCATACTTTGTCATATCCACTCCCACAAACTGTTCCATAGATTTGATAAATCTCACAACTATTTGTTTGGAGCGAATTTTGGTCGAAATTGATTCCATAACTTTAGGTCTCCCATTAATAGTTGCGGCAAGGATAGCATTTCTTCTTTTCTCAGACTCTTTTTCTCCGTCCAAAATATATTTTTCCTCATCTGTAAGTTTTGAATAATCCACTGCTGTTTCTGCTGATGGTGAAGATAATATTTCGCCTTGGTATTCCATTAACTTTTGGTGCCGACATTCGAGCAATAGTTGGGCGGATTTAGATATCATCCCAACCATTCTATCTCTAATTTTTGCATCTATTCCCTCATAGCCTTGCCCTTTTATATTACCAAGCATAGTAGCAATATTTTGATAAGTGTCAAGAGGTATAGATTGCAATGTAGGAATTTGGATTTCTGTCAATAATAAATTGTATACATCCTCAATTGTTAATGATGTGTTGGTATT
>JAJNBK010000300.1 GCA_021155845.1 Nitrososphaeraceae archaeon | reverse complement strand
CCACTAGCCAAAAATTCCTTAGCTTGATTTATTGAGGATATAGCTTGGTCAGCTGTTGTACTTTCAAGCTGTGCGTGAGCAGTAGGAACTATGAAAAGAATACCTGACATTATAACAGCTGAAAACAACGTTGTTGCTATCGATATTGATAAAAGTAACAGCGGATATTTGTTTTTCATTAAACAACAGAAATTATCCGAATATAAAAGGATTGTTATGGCAAGCTATTTTTTGTCAGTTGTTACTAGTCAAAGTTTTGTTATTCTTATTCGGAGTTTAGAACTTAAATCAATAAGTCAATGGCATGGTATAGTCTATTGTCGTCTCCATGGTTATATCTTAGCAATGTCCATAAATAAAAAGGTAAAATGTTAGTTTCACCCGAATGCTGCCCTTTGTCCTTGTCCTCATGTAGTATGTAGCTAAATGATAGTTAATCGTAGTTAATCGTATCTTCCTTAAGTCAAGGGCACAAAAATAGTTTTAAACTGTATTAAAAACTATTTTGCTATAAAGTAAAGTTGGATTTTTAACAAATTCAAATAAGTAATCAAGTTCAGAATCTTTTATGTTCTATAGTCTTTGAACGATGCCAAGGCTTTACTCTTACCTTCTGTTTACAATCAGGACATCTTAAAACCTCTTTTGAGAACTTTAAATTACACGTAGCACAAAAGTTAAAAATTCTATAATCAAGTCTGGAAGGCATAGGCTTAGTTTTTTCTAAAAGGGTCACTGTTGCAGAATTACTGCCTGAATTTACTGTTTGTATTTCAGAATTCGTATTAATCATTTTTAATGTATTTCCCTCCTTCTACCATTGTTGGGTAATAAAATAAATAATGGAGAAGTATTTACATACCTCTTTCTTATTCTACTTTGATTTCTTTTCCCTTAGGCTTTGTTTGCTCTTTTTTCTTAAAGGTTATTTCAAGAATGCCATTGTTATAAGTAGATTTAACTGTCTCAGTATTTGCTTCAGGTGGTAGCTCAATCACGGACCTGTATTTTCTCTCTGAAGTATTAGTAGTTGATATTTCAACCGAACTATCATAAGCACTTATTTTAATATCCTTCTTATTAATACCAGGCATTTCAATTACTACTTTGACATCTTTATCTGTGGTTGTTATATCTGACAAAGGTTCTATTTCGCCTGCAGTTAATGGTTTACCAATAGTAGCAGCACCAGTAGTACCTGCTGATATTCCTCTTTGTCCAAATAGTGACTTTGCATTACCAAATTCTCTTACTTTAGGTCTACCGTCAGGTCCTACAGTCATTGAATAGCCATATACAAGTGGTCCTACCTCGCGTACCTTTGCTCCTTCAGGAGTTTGATATTCTTTTATCAGCTCTTTTGGTATTTTTGTTTCATCAATATCCTTAAACTGTTCTTGAAACATTCTTTCCATCCCTCGTCTCATTTGTTCAAACTGTCTAGGTATGTCATTAAACCAGTCCCTTGAAAAGGGATCCATATCTCCAAAGAGTCTATTTCTCAGCCAATCATATGGTTCAATTTCCCAATTATTCATATTATTCACCTTGTAATACCTATTACATTTTGTAATATATAATTGTTACCCACAAACAGTGAGTAACACGGAAGCCTTATTTGTTACTCTACTGTAAAAACGGATTTCTTCCCGTTTCCATGGCCATAGAACTTATTATTCATGTTGTTGAGAATATTTCTTATATGAGATGGCTTTTCGTTCAATTTATTTGCTAACTCAAAAATGGATTTTGGAGCCTCATCCATAATGGTATGCAATATCTTGCGTTCAAACTCTTCTTCAAAATTATCTCTAGCTATCTTATGAAGACGGTGAACTATTAACTGCTTTAGTGCCCGCAAGTCATTTAACTGTGAATCTAAATTAGTGATCTCCTTTTCTATATTTACCAAATTAGTCTGGAGTCTTTGTAGAGACTCTCCATCATCACCTTGTGAGAGTAAATCATATTCCCTATAGAATTTATCCGATTCCTTATGTCGATATTGTTCAATTTTGTGGTTTTCTATCGAGAAAGAATCTTGAGAAATAGAAACAGTTAGACTAAAAGAAGAGTTAAGCCGATAGTACTTTCTATCAGGAGCTCCTAGATTACTCTTTTCAGCATATGATTTCGTGCAAGGGTTGCAAGAATTTTTCTTCTTGTATTATTGCCTATGATATCTAGGATTAAACCAAAATCACCTACTGATGTTAGGGATCCAGTACTATGGCTAGCCATATCAATGTCAATGTCAATATATTAGCTTAAGATAATATTTAATCATTACTCACATTGCATGAGTTAGTAATCTTATGAATAACAAACAGTTAACAATTAACAATTAAAGTAATGATTCCGACAAGGGAAAGGAAATAAACTAATGATAATAAATACATAACAACACAATGACATTCAAAGTATTTCGCATAAAGACAGATACGGATAACAAAAATATTACGGATTTAGAACGCGTATTAAACGAGTTTGAAGTAGATCTTGATACTAAATGGACCTAAACCTGCAGAAGAAATAATAGGAACAGAAAGTCTTTAGTCTAAAAGAAAGAGAGAAAGGATTAACTAAATAAGTTGGCATTAATAAAATTTGTATTACTCGCTGTATCTCTGTAGTATCTCTACTTTATCATAACATCAGTTCAGAATTTTATTCAATTGCAAAGCGAAGTAGAAAATGTTCAAAGAGAAGTAAAAGCTGCACAGCAGGCATTAAAGAATTATGAACAATCAACAAAGCAAGTCGAGCTAGCAAAAAGACAACTTGAACATGAAATAGATCGGATACAGAAAGAGGAGGAATTCTATTTTTCACACGGATGCGCTAAAAACAATACTGATGCCTTCTTATGCCCCCCTAATATGCCTAGATTTGCATATAAACCAGAACCCAACGTATAGGGTAAGGTGAGGTAAGGAAGGTAAAAGTTACGTATTCATCTTATCTGTGATTTTCTTTTCTTAGTAATAGAATCCAATAATTTTTTGGCCTTCTCCTGATCTCCTCCCGCGCCGTCTTCTATTGTTTTATTTACTACATCTATTATCTGACCAAGATAATCTACGCCATGTCTCATACTTATTTTATCAAGATCTATTCCAGTTGAATGTTCGTATTTAATACCTTTGATCGCACTTAACATTAAATTTGCCATATAGAATAAAAATACACATTCATCGTTAGTTACTTCAAAATTGTATGGTCCGAATTTCTTTTTATTTGTATTGGGATCTGAACTCATAATTAATCAAGTCTTATCAATCTTGATTTAGATAAAACTTTTTCTTATGATCTAATACCTTTGCACACTATTTCGAGCTATCCTTTTGAAGTTTATCCTGTATATGTAATTTCTTGTATTAAAATAAGGGACAAATCGGGAAAGGGTTATGAGATAGTTACTATTGCCAGCAATAACCTGGTCTTCTATATTTTGCATAGGTTTCATGTAGAATTAGTTCCTCTTGTGAGTTGAAGAGAGTATAACATTCTTCGCATATGTAAGGGGTGACGTTTGTCATCTGACTGCCTTTATGTCCATACTATTTCATATAAAACTATTGTTTATACGTCATCTTATTGTATATCGATTAAACTATGGACTCTTAAGATCTAATATGGAGTGCCCTTTGCTCTTTGGTTTTTGAAGGCTTCAATATACCATTCAAATTCCGTAAGAAATTTCAACACCCTTTTGTCATATGCTTCATCTATTAATTTACCGTCTTCACTAAACACCTTATAGAGTCTTGGTATTGAGAAGGATGAAGATATTGAAGGTGCTCCTAACTCTGCAAAAATTAGCCTAAGTTGCTGGGCAGCATTTATCCCACCAAACATTCCTGGGGAATAAGAGACAATAGCCGATGGCTTGAAAAAATATTCTTCTAAAAAGTAATCTAATGTATTTTTCATTGCACCGGAAGTACCCACATTATATTCAGGAGTCACTGCCAAATATCCCTCTGCGTCATTTATTTTGCTTTGGAGGGATTTCATTTTCTCTGAAGGGTCTGTCATTTCTTTATACATTTTATCAAGCAAAGGCAGATTAAGTTCTAGTGGGTCAATAAAAAATACTGTGTGGTTACGGCTCTTCAATTTTTCTTCCATCCAGCGAGCAACTTTAATACCTTGGCGTTCCTGTCTAACAGACCCAACTATTAACGCGATTTTGGCCATATTTGTCTCCTTGGTTAAATTATGAGTATTAAATATCTACTGGAATCATTGTATTATGACGACACAGGCAAAATTCGGAATATGTTATCCAATCTTTTGTGCAGAAATCCTCAGTATCCTTGGCTGATAAACAATCCTACGGCAATTAAACCGATAATCATTTATGACAATTCGTAATAAGAAGATGCTGAATGGATTGAATAAACAAAAAATTAGAATACTAATTGCAGATGATAATAAGGATGTAAATATACTATTAGCTGCAACGCTTGTCCTCAAAGGATATGAAGTCTATAAAACCTACAGTGCTGATGAATGTATAAGCAAATTAGAGGAATTTGAGGGAAAAGTAAATGTTTTACTTCTAAATGGTGCAATAGCTGCAGATAGAGGAGCAATGGTTATTGTTAAGGCTAAACGAATTAACCCTGATATCAAGATCTTGGCAGTAGCAGATGATGAAAGTGAAAAGACAAGAGTCTTGGAT
>JAJNBK010000299.1 GCA_021155845.1 Nitrososphaeraceae archaeon | reverse complement strand
TAAGAACTAATATGCTTAAAAGTGGAAAAAGTCTCTCAGAGATTACAGATTGTATGAGAATCAGGCATGGGATCTCTTCAAAAATAATTCCTGCTACTGATAGCCATATTGAGACAAAAGTTGTCACGGATAAAGAAGAAATGCATATCCAGGAGTTTTGGGTTAAACATAAAGGAGTACCTAAGGTCAGTAGAGTTATTTATAAAGGGAGCGACAAAGCAAGGATTAACCCGCAGTTAATTCAAACTATAAAACGGTCTGAAATGGTTGTTGTCGCTCCAGCAAATCCTATTACAAGTATTAGTCCTATTCTTTCAATCAAGGTTTTAAAAAAAAGTCTTATTGCAGAGAGAGAAAAAATCGTTGCCATTTCTCCTTTGATTGGAGATAAAGCAGTAAGCGGACCAGCAGTAAAGTATATGAAGGCAATGAGACTGCAAATTTCTCCCTTTGGAGTAGCCGAGTATTATTCTGATTTTATTAGCAAGTTCATTATATCTCCAACTGATAATAATTTGTCATCAAGGATACGAAATCTAGGCATGAAAGTATATGAAACTGACATTTTAATGAACAATAAAAATGACGAAAAGAGATTGGCGTCATACCTTATGAGATATATAAGAAGTGCTTAACTTTGAAGGTGTTTGCGATTGTGCCAGTAAAGAATTTTGAAAGTGGAAAATCTAGATTGGCATCTCTATTGACGGTTGAAGAACGTATAAAGCTATCCGAGCTATTTCTTGATTGTACCTTAAATACTTTGACTAATACCTCTGTCATATCAAACGTAGTTGTAGTGTCTAGCGATAAACGAGCACAAGCAATTGCTAAAATATATGATGCAAAATTTTTACAAGAAAAAAAAGATCAAGGAGTAAACGCTGCTGTTGCTTTGGCCGACTTGTATATTTCAGAATATGATGTGGATGCTACGATTGTAATTCCACAAGATCTGCCTTTACTTTTAGCAGAAGATATAGAACATATGTGCACATTAGCACAAGAGCATGAAAAATGCTTGGTAATATGCCCTTCGCTTCGATTCGATGGATCGAATGCTCTTCTACGAAGACCTCCGCTATTAATAACGACAAATTATGACAACGATAGTTATAATATTCATATCAAAAAAGCAAAAGCATCAAATGCAACTGTAAAGATTATTAAAACAAAAAGGATTATGACCGATATAGATACAGTCGAAGATGTAATAAATCTAATAAAAATTTATAGTATAAACAAAGATAGTAAAAACAAAGCTGTTGTTTTTCTAAAATCGAAGACAAAAAATATTTAATCTATTTCTTTAATGGTATTCAATTGACAATAAAATATCCAAAAATTCTCTTTACAGACATAGTTGTGAAATGACGGCGTACTTTGATAATCGTTAATATATTTAAATTCTGTTGTTCATCGGGTTGAAATATAATGAAGTATTTTATTCAGGGCAATGCATCCAGAACTGTTGGCCAGAGCTATATCTGGAGTTTCGTCGGAAACAACAGCCGAGTTATTTAGGATTAGATCTAGAATAGTAAGTGAACCTGTTGCAGAGAGAGTTTTGGACTTCTTAAGTAATAATGGAATTGGTACGGCATCTGGAAGTAAAATACTATTTTCTAAAGAAGATAGATTAAAAATTGCAATCCTGGCCCTTAAGATGGGTTGTGACATAGAACAGATCTCAATAAAATTAAATTGGAAGGATTTTGAAGCTCTGACATCGAAAATTCTTAAATTATCTGGTTACAAAACGGCGATTCATGTAATTTTTTCGAAACCTCGGATCGAAATTGATGTGGTCGGAGTTAATTCGAAGTTTGCCATTGCGGTGGATTGCAAACATTGGAAACACGTTAGCCTATCAATTCTTTCTTTGTATGCAAAAAAACAAATAGAGAGGACAAAAATTTTACTTGCAAAAAGAAGTAATATTTTCTCTGCAATACCTATAATATTGACTCTTCGTCATAACAAAGTTAGATTCATAGATGGTACACCAATCGTGCCCATAACTGAATTCAATTCTTTTTTAAATGGGCTAGAGGATAATTTGTCTTACGTTTATGTGTTGTATAGTAAAAATAGATAAGCTGATACTATTGCCGTTAGTTCTACATTAATGACAAACGTTGTGTAAGGTAAATAGCAAAGTCATTACAAGATGAAATTATGAATAATGATAAACTAATGACTGCCCGAGAGAAAGAAATGCTCGTAAGCCATAATATTGTTCAGTAACTTCTATTGCTTCTTCTATATGGTCAAGTGAGAATCTATGACTAATTATCTTACCAAGATCGATCTGCTTACTAGCTGCGAGTTTAGCAGCTTCCTGCAACATTTGAGGTGTAGAACTAAAGCTTCCAATTAAAGAAATCTGATTATAATGAAGCCAGTTAGGATCTATAGAGATATGTGTTTCTTTTGGCATTCCTCCAAAAATATTTACCTTTGAATTCTTGCTCGCTATAGCCATTGCTAAGTTTAAAGCAACTGGATTACTTGTGGCAATTATGACTGCACTGGCTCCGAGACCGTTTGTATGTTGTAATATATTGTCTCTGGTTTGTTTAAGGTCATGAGCAAATATTACTTGGTCTGCTCCTATAGACTTTGCTTTGCATATTCTTTCTGCATTTTTACCGATCATAATAGTTTTTGCGCCATATAACTTTGAAAGCTGGAGATGAAGTAATCCAATTGGACCATCTCCAATTATCGCTACTTGGCTTTCACAATTAATTCTGCCCATTTGATAAAAACCATTTATACAACATGCTAATGGTTCAACCAAAGCGGCTTCTTCGTTACTAAGCTCGCTTGGAACTGGTACAATACCTCCTATTCGAAGAATTTGTTCAGGTATGCTGATGTACTGGGCAAAGCCACCATCAACAGTCGATCCTATTTCCCTTAAATTTGTACATAAGTTGTATTGCTCACTTTTACAGTATTTGCAATTTAAGCAGGATATTATAGGACAGACAACAACTCTGGTACCTGACTCAATTACCTTTCCATTATGTGCACGTACTGTCTCAAGTATTTCACCGCAAAGCTCATGTCCTAATATCACTGGTGTCCTTACCTTTTGATGTCCATTTCTAAAAACTCTGGCATCATAACCACAGACGGCGCAGGCATTGACTCGTATCAAGATGCCATTTTCAGTTTTCGAAAGCTGTCTCTCTTCTAGGGTTATGACATTTGGACTATGAAACACTGCAGCAAGCATTCTCTGTGACAATAACAAGTATTTAATTAAGATGTATCGCTATTTATCATATATATATATATTAATTTGGAACAGTTATGTGTTATCATAATTATAATACAAACGTATTAAGAATATTCTCGTTTCTTCTGCCATATTAATCATAATAACGATAATCCTTTAATTATTATAAGAGAATCCACATAACATTTAGTGAAATGATCAGAAAGAAGCATATGACACGCCAAGACATTCAACAAAATCTAATAGATGACAGTTAAAATTCGCAGAATATATTAAATTAAAAGATCATAATTTTGATAGTGATATTGACTGAATGTTAAAACCAATATATTTTTTTGAAGAAGCAGACAGTAAAAATAAAACGCTGATCGGAAGTAAGGGGGCTGGATTAGCTGAAATGAAACAACTCGGTCTGTCTATACCCCCTGGTTTTATTATTACTACTGAAATTTGTGCAAAATTTTATGAAGGAGGCAAAAGGTTACCTGACGGACTTATGTATGAAGTACGCAAAGCAATGAAAAAACTTGAAACGTTAAGTAAAAAACAATTTGGTGACGCATCTAATCCACTCTTGGTTTCTGTTCGCTCAGGTGCCCCTATCTCTATGCCCGGAATGATGGACACTGTTCTGAATCTTGGCATAAATGATCATACAGTCCAGGGTTTAGCAAAGCAAAGCAAGGATTCCAGATTTGCATGGGACACATATCGTAGATTCATACAAATGTTTGGAAAAATTGTTCTTAATGTCAAAGAAAATCTATTAGAAGAAATCTCTATAGGAGCAGAAAACGCAGATGAAGATCATCTCAGAACGATGACGCTAGCATCTAAGATGTTTTGTGAAAAAAAGATAGGAAAAAAATTTCCTGAGGATCCCTATAAACAGTTAGAACTTGCAATAATCGCAGTTTTTAA
>JAJNBK010000298.1 GCA_021155845.1 Nitrososphaeraceae archaeon | reverse complement strand
GTTCCATATCTTTTGCCGCTTGTCCTTTACCCATATCAATAAATCTACAAGGAAGCAAACAAAATAGACACACACCAATATACAAACAAACTAGCAAAGAAAAATGTTGGCAGGTTCTATACTATCTGCGCGTCCACAGTATGGACAAAATTTCGGATGAGTCTTATGAACTGAAATGCTAATTATCTGAAACTTGGTCTTGCATGCATTACATGAAAAGGTCGCAGCTAGCATTTTTATCCAGGGTTTCTTAGCATAATCTTACTTTTGAAGCTGCTGTCCTCTTGATAAGATTGATACACACAATCAAAGGTAGGGCTTACCCAGTTTCAAACTATCATTGTGGGTTAACTGAAAGGACTGGCCTAAATTGTGGAGTTATTATTGATGAGCATAGGCGCCGCCCTTTTCTTCCAGCCTATCTATCCTAGGCCTTAGCCTATCAACGAGGTAACATTTCTCGCTATGCAAAGGAATACTAATAATGTATATTGAAAAATTAGCAATTGTGAATGGGATCTTTGCAAAATGGTTTGTTTCAAGCAGATTTGCTAAGAGTTTGGCCGTATTAGTTTTCGTTGCGGGTATGGCGTCAATGTCGTTAGAGTTTGCTGCAAGTAGAATAATAATTCCTGTTTTTGGCAGTTCGATTTACACTTGGGGCAGCTTAATAGGAGTAATATTGACAGGACTGAGCTTAGGTTATCATATTGGGGGAAAGCTTGCTGACAAAAATCCTAACTTTTTAAAGTTGTGTTTAGTAATTTTTTCTGCAGGCCTGTATATTATATTCATACCATTCATAGCACCTACAATTACAAGCTCTTTTGTTCAATTTGTGTCAGATAGCCAATATGCCTCTTTGTTTTCCGTATTTACGCTCCTTATTGTACCGACTTTTTTGTTAGGCATAGTATCGCCTTATGCAATAAAATTGGCAACCAGAAGGCTTGCTGAACTAGGAAATGTGTCTGGAAATCTCTATTCACTTTCTACCATAGGCAGTATTGTTGGAACCTTTCTGACAGTTTTTATTCTGATACCAACATTTGAGATCAACTATATCATATTTGGCCTTGGTATGACACTGATATTTTTTTCTTCATTATTTGGCCATGCACGATTTCCAAAGATTCTGGCAGTTTTTGTTGTCTTGTTGCTGTTCTTTCCTTCCATTAGTTTGTCGTCTTCTGGTACTGTAATGGTTCATACGGGAACGCTTGTATATGAAAAGGAGACGTTATACAGTCACTTAGATGTAAGTGATCGTGGTAATATTAGAACCCTGTACCTTGACGGCAACATACACAGTCAAATGTACAAGGACAAGCCTGATGAATTGGTGAACACATACACAAAATATTTCCATTTGGGATTCCTCTTTAATCCAAATGCCAAAGATGTCTTATTTGTTGGCGGCGGAGGGTTTTCAGGCCCAAAAAATTTTTTGAGTACATATTCAGATGTTCGTATAGACGTAATCGAGATAGACCCCGACGTGATTAGCGCTGCACGCAATTACTTCAATTTACCTGTTGATAACGGATCTAGGCTAATGATCCATAATGACGATGCTAGGAATTTCTTGTCCAAAACTGAAAAAGAGTATGACTTGATAATATTGGATGCATTCTCAAAAAATTACGTTCCATTTCACTTGCTGACTTTGGAGTATTTCCAGCTTTTGGATAAGAAATTGACATCAGATGGCATTATTATTTCTAACAATATCGGATCAATGACTGGGGATAGGTCCGACATTGTTAGAGCAGTATACAAAACTATTTCCCAAGTTTTTCCTTCAGTTTATGTTTTTCCAACTGAGAATAATTCAGGGAATTTGCAGAACATTATGTTGGCAGCTATGAAGACTCCGACTGAATACAGCAAAGATGAACTGAGACAGCTGGCATCAAATAATTACAACAACAACCATAATTCCAGTACTGCACTTGCTGACCTTGACTATTTAGAACATCTGTATGAGGCTGAATTGGAGACTAATGACGTACCATTACTTACGGATCAATTTGCTCCTGTTGAGATACTTATTAATCCTGTTACCAATGAACCATACAATTTGGAAAATATTCCAACTAAAGGATCTATTGGTCTTTCATGGATTGAGAATACGAATTCCATACAGCTGATTCTGCTAACTATTATAGCAGTTGTATGGATTTTTTATACAAAGAGAGAGTGGAAGAGAAATTTATGTGGTATTAGTCTAACTCCTTTAGAAATAAAATGATATGAAAACTATCCAAAATTTATTAGTGTAGCAGCAAAATCAAACACAGAAGCCTAACTGGATGTGTGAGTCCGTGAGGAGGATTAGACCCCGTATGATTAGCGGGCCCGTCGGGATTTGAATAAAAATTCATTTGAATCTGCAAACCTGGACTAGGCCGTAAGCTTAATTCTCTGGTGCAGCCTCTCACAAAAAGGATTATTATTAGAGGCTCCACTTCTCCTTAAGTCTTTTTCCTCAGAACAACAAATAGAGCTTTTGGCAATATTTCCAATGTTCCTTGATAAACTGTTTCCTTAAAGGATTCTCTCACAAATCTATCACTAAATATCAAATCGATCTCATCAATTGAAAATCTATATGGGCCACCTCCCCTCGAAGGTTCTTTTGCGCTAAATGTCTTGAGAAACAGTAATCCTCCATCTCTTAGTAGCCGACTAACTTGAGTGACATATCTCTGCCTGGAGGAAGGCTCCAACACATGAAAGCATCCACGGTCGAATATGTAATCAAAAGAATCCTCTTTTAGTTTTGATTCAAGTATGTCATCTACTAGAAATTCAATGTCTTTGGATATTCTTTTTGCTCTAGTTATTGCATTTTCAGAGATGTCTGTAGCAGTGACTTGAAATCCAAGTTTGGATAACTCTATTGCCTGAGTCGCAGGGCCGGTACCAAGATCAAGGAATCTTCCTTTTGTTATCTTCATAGTGCTCAAATGTTCTCTCAGATCATCATCAAGATCTTTGTTGTACCATGGAAGCGAACCTACACTTGCTTCATTTGTATAGAGGTTGTCCCAGTGAGGAAATGATCTATTATTGAAACCGACTTCTTCTTCTTCTCCCGTGTGGGTCATTATTAGAAATTCAGCCTCCTGTGTTTTTCGTCATTACTTTATAAAAAGCACCGATATTAGAACCCGTATGATTAGCAGGCCCGTCGGGCCGTGAAGTGATATCGCTTCAAAGAGAGGATTCTTTGTGCTAGTCTTCTTGAATTTAACGAATAGTTAAAAAGGTTTTCCGCTATGTATAGTCCACAGTTTTGGAAATTGGCATTCGCTGCAATTTACTTATATTTATCCTCCTTCTATGACTTTCAGAAATGGTAAACTATTGCTTAGCATTACCTTATCTTCCAGGAGGAATAGAACTACAAAAGAAGTTTGTACAGGAAAACGGTAATACCAAAGAACATGACGAATTCTATAGAATTGCTGGCATTTCTCAAGAACACATTTGGATTCAGCGGAGTCCGCCAGGCAGCGGTGCTCCTGATCTTAACGTGGTTAGCATAGAGACAGATGACCTTGCCAATATGCTAAAAGAATACATTTGAGTGTATGAGGATTTGATATAGCGTAAACCTTCTCTAATTTTAGTTTCTAGTCATTCAGTCATTTGTCGCTATTTCATCCTCCTCGTTTTTTGTCATTACTCTATACAAAGCACCGATACTAGAACTCATATGATTAGCGGGCACGTCGGGATTACAACTTTGAAAAACCAGGCTTCGAATTGGTGCTCCACTACTAGATGACACACCTGTAAAAGCATTAGTAACATTGTCTCCATTGCAGAAGAGATAGAGCATACATATTTTGCTATCAACAGTCATAGACAATGAGGAGATGATTTTAATATATAATAACAGAAAAATCCTTATCCACTTTTTCCTCCACTTCTAGCAAAAGAAATCAAAAAAAATAGTATAAAAAGAATTAGAATATAGCT
>JAJNBK010000297.1 GCA_021155845.1 Nitrososphaeraceae archaeon | reverse complement strand
TATCTTCCCACAACCTACGGTAATATACATTAATGATCTATTAAGGTAAAAAACTTACCTCTTTTTTATTTAATCGTCGAAATGTAACAATGATTATTGTGTATTATTCATTTTATAATAAAAGGTACTATTACTGCTTTTACTCCTTATGGTCCGACTACTTTTATCTATCAGCAGCTCTCATCTACCACGCTATCATTGTTTTAAGGGTAACTGTTTGTTTATCTTTCCTTTTAATAGCTATAAAGCAAAGTGTGGAAAGACTTTCGCAGGAAAACAAAGTGCATTGAATCACGCAAAGGATTATCACAAAAGCAAGAATTCAAAAGAATTCGTAGATCAGCTGATGCAAGAAGAATGGTAAGAAGAAGAAAACAGAAGTAGAAGAAGAAATGTCCATGCATCTCCAATCATAGGAACAGTCAGAGACAATAACTATATACGCTATCACATATTCTACGCTATCACATATTCCAATAGCACATTCAAATGCCAAATGAATTTTTGTTTAACATGTAATTACAGACTTTATTATCCATATACATACTCTAATAATAATATGACTAACTAGTCAGTTATGTTTATTAATCAGATCTTATCTCAGTATTATATATATACTCATATGAAAGCAATGCAGAATAATAATAATGACCATTTTCTCCGTTCAAATGCAATGAATGTCACCTTAGCAGCAATGATTATAGCTACTGCGGGTGCCTTTCTACAAATAGGAGGAACAAGCTGGGACGTGACTTCTCACCTACTGTTGCAACCTGAGACTTTTTTTACACCCTCACACACTGTTCTTTATACTGGTATTGGGTTGTTAACCATAACTGCGGGGTTAGGTGGAGCTTTATTAATTAAGAATAAGGATCTAGAAACCAAATCCTTTTTTACATCTTTCAAATTATTTATAATAGGATCTGCAATTTCTCTAGTAGCAGGACCATCAGACTTCCTATGGCATGAAACATTTGGAGTTGACGGATTACTTAGTCCTCCACACTTGACGTTGATTACAGGTATGCTCATTAATGCTGTTGGAGTAGTTTTAGGAATTACAAGGATGATAGTACACGTACCACCATTAGAACATAAGTTAATCAAAGCTATAATGATTCCTGCATTTGCAGCTTTATGGTTTACAACTACATGGTATGTGTATATGTTTGCTCTACCGTTTTCAAACGGAGAGCACTTCCGATTTAATTTAGATCCAATTTTTGCTACTCTAATAGCATTGATTGCTTTACCATTGCTGAGTTCTACGATATTCTTAACTGCATCTAAAGCAATTGGAAGGTTTGGGGCTGCAAGTGCTGTTGTGGTATTAGTAGTGGGCATGAATATTTTTGCAAATATCATTCCAACTGGCAATATTTTGACACCCCTGTTACCATGGTATTCAATGATATCTATACTTCCTGTAATAGTGGCTGATCTGGTATTAAATAGTTCAATTATAAAATCTAAGATAGGAAATCTGAGAACAGAAATAGTAACTGGTATGATAGTTGGTTCAATATTCTATGTACTTAACTACCCAATGTTGACATGGACATTTTCTTTGCCCTTAAATATGCCTCTTGAGTCTATAAATAATATACTACCTAACTTTGTAAATTCTATGCCTATAGTATTGGCTATTACATTGGGTGCTGGTGCTGTTATGGGTATGATAGGAGCTATAATATCTTTCAAGACAATAAATATTCCATGAGCTTCTCAACATAGGCAGTATTTCAAATGTGATCAAATAAAAGGAAAAATAGTTGGAGAAACAAAATGTGTCCTAGAGTAACTGATCAATACAAAACTGAAGTAAAAGAAAAAATAGTTCAAGCGGCAATAACAACTTTCTCCAAATATGGATATGATAAAACTAGAATGGATGATATTGCTAAGAGTGCAAAGCTAGGTAAAGGTACATTATACCTTTACTTTAAGAGCAAAGAAGAATTATTCTATGATATTTCTGAAAATAGTATCAAAGAGTTAAAAGAACAATTATCTAAATTGTTTTCAAAGAAAGAAGATCTTGTCCAAGATGCTGAAAAATTCTATGACCAATATCGTAATTTGATCCATGATAGTGAAAAAGTATCCTTTGAAATGATAGCTGAATCATCCCGTAATCAGTAATAGATTACCTTCGTCGCCAAATAGAAAAAGGATTTTTTAGAAAGGACATGGATGTAAATGCTATCGCATCAGGTTTAGTAGCACTTTATGATGGATTAACAATAAGTAAACTATTAGGAATAAGTGAATACCATAACAAAAAGGCATGGACACAGACAATCAGAGCTATATTTACTGGTATAAATTAACTGTATACCTTATGAAAGGAGTAATATCAAAGTATTGTAGAATTCATATAGTTCTAGCAGATCCCCTTCACGGGGTCTCATAGAACAGCAAATATTCCTAACTCCGTTGACAAATAAGACAGAAAGATATTTGACAAGAGATTTTCTTTTACTCCTCTTATGTCCTTGTAAGTAATTTCAAAATGTTGTTGTTGGCAAGCTGGTTAATATCACTTATTGCTTTTTCACCGAAAAATTGCAGCGTTCTTCTTCGCTTGTCCCGTGATCAATACTAACATAGTAAAAAATATCTATTCGCTGCAGATATTTCTCTGTAACCTGATATCGAACCTGCGATAGAGTAATGCCAATTTCATGGTAAATATAAATATAATTATTATCGTATATACATTAAAGAAGTAGGCATTGTAATTCAATAATCTTCTTAGAATTTTCTAATTAGATAGGCAAATTGATGATATCTATCAATAATCTGTTCATTCAATTTTATTATTTATATATATATACAAATTAAGAACTATGAATTAGCCTAAGATCCTATTTAGGATATTTGATTGAGAAATATGCAAGAAGTCAAATACTAGATGCACCTCTTGTTGCATTCATGCTAAACAAAATAGTAGTAAGCTGCAATTTGTTAATCATAATTTTGATAGAGGTTTTTCAAGAAACTTCCTTAATAGCCATAATATAAAATATCATCTTGTCATTTTATATATAAAGAATATTAATAATATTTAGTAACATAGTGTATGAAATTAGTTTAATGCGTTAAGAACAGATAAATGCGGCATTTAGTATTTTAAAAATTGCAGTTTGTAAAGAAAGGTAGTAGGACCATCGCATTAAGATTAATACTATGAAGAGTAATGGATCAAATAGACATCATATGGCTGAGGACAGAAATAGAAGCAGTAGTAGTATATATTTTCAGCGTCAGACTGTATTAAACTTGTATAATTCAGGAATTCCATCCGATATAATTGCCTTGCAGATGGATATTAGCGAAGAGGAAGTTGATAAGATTATCGAACATATCAATAAAGAAGAAGAGAAGAAAAAAATATCTGTCAGACAGGCATTAGATACTCCTTCCATGGGTTCATTTTATCTTGATGCAGTGTTTGATCTTGAGTCTGCAATTAAAGATACACAGTCTAGAGTTTGGAAGGCTTTGAAAGTAGAACCGGACTTCAATGTATCAACAGAAGAAGCACAGAAAGTTTTAGAAAAATTTGCTAAATCTAAAGTTACTCTTGTTATACTGGACATTGCCCTTGTAGACTCAACTAGACTGTCAATGACTCTTCCTGTTGAGAGATTTGCAGCTATAATTCAGGCATTTACTCAAGAAATGTCTCTGATGGTAACAGCATATGGCGGATATATACTAAAATATGTAGGAAATGCCATACTCTCTTTTTTCCCTAATAGTAATTCTGCAGATTTACATTTATCTTGTATTAATGCAGTAAATTGTGCTCAGTCTATGATCAAGATAATGCAGCAGGGTATCAACCCTATTCTAAATCAATATGATTATCCAGAGATGAGTGTACGCATTGGTATAGACGTTGGCGAGAATGCAGTTGTACAGTATGGATGGACTACTGATACCTACGAATTAGACAATCAGAAGCAGGTATTGAAAAAGACTCCCCGGCTTGACATTTTAGGTTATACTATTAGTATTGCAGCCAAGATGTCAGCACTTGCAACACCTAATAGAATTGTAATTGGTCAATCGGTATATGAGATACTAGACGATAAGCAAAAATATGCTTTTGAAGCATTGCCCATCAGATCTGACGTTTGGAGTTATGTCAGTAGCAATACTGGAGGTGCTTACCGTATTTATGGAAGCATTAATGAATAATAACAAATAATCGGATAGATCTTTAATTCGCGAATATAAGAAATAACTTGTTGACTTTACAATTTAGCACAATGTATATTTACTTTCAAGAATAATATTGTATTATTCCAAAATTATCAGCCTCAAATAAAAAATATATATACATGTATATACATATATATATCCGCTATTTTAGAATTTAGACCTCTACATAAACAGTGTCATTTTCTACGCTAACTTTGAAAGACTCCTCTGGTTTTAATTTCTGAGGAAACCATACCAGAC
>JAJNBK010000296.1 GCA_021155845.1 Nitrososphaeraceae archaeon | reverse complement strand
TTAGTCTATTCATTCAGTTTCTTCTACCTCATGAGATTAATGAGACGCATTAACAAAGAAATAATTACCATTCTTCTTGGAAGAAAACATCCTATTTGAATTAGCCATTATAAAAAAGATTTTTGTTATTGTACTGATTTCTGTGATCCTGATAACATACCGATAATGTTAATCAAAGTATTCACAGACATTAGAAGAAGGAAGAACAATAGATAAACCGTTGACGATGACTGTTGACGTTGAAGGGCCAAATTATCAATACTTGAGATTTAGGTTTGACATATTATTTTGAATAATTTAATTTATTCAAAAAAGTTATCGTATTAAGGGTGCTAGAATAATTTTTAGCATGTAAAATTTAATTTGTCTTTTGCTGTGATGATATTAAAAATTCTTATTTTTCATTAGTTTAAGAGTTATCGATATTTGATAGTTTTCTTTTGACACCAATACAAACCACGAAAATATCACATTCTGGGAATCATATGAGTACTCTATACCTTCTTTTACCTCCTAGATACACTTTGGATTAGCAAAGGTATGATACATACTTAGAATGCTATATCTTGACCGACATCTTTTATATAACCTTAATTCTAATGACTAAATTGTCAAAATTAATTTGACAAGTAATAAATAAATGAAAGCAAGTACTTCCCTTAGTTGAGATATGACAGCTGATTTTTTAGAGAATTTGCAACCAAAACATGGGTTTCTCCTAATGAAATTGTGAAGGAGTTAGTAGAGAATGCTTTTGATGAAGATGCTACAAAGGTTCTTGTTACTCTTTTAAAAAATGGTACAGTTATCATTGAAGACGACGCTGGAATGAATCCAGATTCTATGGAAAAGTTTTTGATCTTAGGTTCTCCACATAAAAAACACGACGCGATTTCTCCCAAACTAAAGCGAATTAGGACAGGAAGGTACGGTACAGGTAGATTATCATTCCTTACTTCTTTTGATAGTATGAGAATGAGAACAAGGCGTGATGATTTCAGTAAATCTATTTTAATAGATGGTGATACTCTTGATAAACTTTTCAGAGGGAACGTCGAATTAGAAGAAATTAAGGAACCTATGCTTGACCGCAATGGTACTGAACTTACTATGAGAAATCCAAAGGTTGTTATTGACATCTTCAGGTTAACAAAAGAAATTCGTAAGCTGGCGATTTTGAGACATCCTATGTTTGAGGTATATGTCAAAGAAGCCGAGAATTTTGTAGAATGGAACTTTGATAGGGCTCAGATGATTAAAGCACCCGATATCCAGGGTCACAAAATTCCCGTTAATATAGATAACGGTCGCATCAGTGGCGAAATAGTAATTGCACGGAGGCCGCTTTCTGAGGATGAAAGAGGAATAGCCGTAATGGTAGGGAATCATATTGTCACACGTAACAACTTTGGTTTTGACACCAAATTAAACAGAGTGACGGGATATATCCGATGTGACAGCTTAACGTCAAGGTTTGCAGATAAATCTGCTTTAATCGAAGATGAAGAATATTTAAGATTCAACCAGGCAATGAAGACGTTTATAATAGATATAGTCCTTCCGAGTTTGACAGAATATGAAGATGTTTTGATTACTCGTGAGGAGTCCAAGATTTATAGAGAGATAGACAAAGTACTAGGGCAGGCCATTATCGAAAATATTGAATCTCAAGAAGAAGTGCAAGGATATGAGGTTGTTGATATGAAAGAAATCATAAAAGAAGGAGATGTTCTCGATCGCAATATAGACAAAGTCGGAGAAATTCCTTCTGAATTTATAACTTCACCGAAAGACGAATCTTCTAATTATGGGCTATCACAAACCTCTGGACAAGCCCAAGATTTTGCGGAGGTACAACAAGCAATTCCAAATGAAAACTCTTCATCTGTATCACAAATTGATTTAGAAGAACAGCAACAAAAGGCGGCTCAGCGGACATCTTCAGAACAACTATTTGAACAAGGCTCAAGCAACACTATTTCTCAACAAGCAGAATTAGTACAAGTAGTAGATCAAAAGGAGGTAAATGGAATGGTGATAAGGACAAGCAAAGTGAGAAAACCGATAGTCAAAAAGACATTTGCATTAAAGAAAATTGGCTACAAGGTAATTCCTTATGAGGATGAATCAGATTCAAGATATAGTTTTACTAATGAAAATGTGGTATTCGTAAATAAGGCCAATTCGACTTATCGCGCAGAAGCAGCTAGAGGAGATGAATTTCTATTAAGACATATAATCAATATTGTAGCTGAGACTATAGCCGAAGCTAAACACCCTGAAGGAAAGCATGCCTTAGAACTTCAAAATAGATTGGTGGCAGAAGCAATTAGAATGCATGATTATTCTGTGATAAAAAAATGACTTCATATAACCACAATTAACAAGAACTTTTAACTACATTATTTATCTATATTGTAACATTCTGCCAAGTGAATTAAAGAATAGAAACGACTAAATTTAACTACTATCGGATATATCCTAGAAATCTATGGCATTTCAATTTATGCCGGGTGCGACGGCTGTAGGAATATCATACGAAGGAGGTGTCCTTTTGGCTGCTGAAAAGCGTGTTGCATTCGGTAACTTTGTTGTAAACAAGAATACAAAGAAGACTTTTCCTGTTACTGAGCTTGTTGGTGCTGCGTGTGCAGGAATGATAGCTGATATGCAGGTATTGGTAAGACAAGTAGGTGCTCTTGCTAAAATTAGAAAACTCGAGACTAAACGTAATGTTGCACCAAATTCGGTTGCAAAGTTAATGTCTGTCATAATGTTTGAAAGAAGGTTCTTTCCATTATTAACTCAGGTAATAGTTGGAGGTGTTGAAGCTAAACCTCAGATCTATACACTAGGAAAAAGCCAAAGAGCTTGCAATAAAAGCGATAAAATCATCGATACAAAGAGATTCGTCGAGTGGGGACGGTATAGATCTATTAATGATAACTAATAAGGGTCACCGAGAAGAATCAATAAGCTTTTGAACAATAGCTTTATGATAGGCTATATAAACAAAATGAATGGAAATAGCCTAAATTTTAGGGATAATTCCTGAATTTGTATCGCTTTTTATAATCGTTTGAGAGACATCCCTTGAACCTGAATCTTAAAGTTGGCTATTTATTTGTATCTAGCTATTAAATTCTTTGTGTGCTTCCCAGAATTTGTCGCTAATATAATGTAAATTATCTATTACATACCCTTTTGAATTATTACTGGCTGTTTTGCTATCCTCAAGAGCGATTCCGACTGCCAATGTTTTTTCGTGTATTTGATCTTTTACACCAACAATATCGCCTTTGTGAAAGATGTCAAACTTTGTGATTCCTGGTCTCATTATTTTGGCTCCGTTGCACACAAATCTAACAGCTCCCATATCTACGTTTACAGAAGGAAATCTCTCAACGATTTTATTTCTTCCTAGAAAGGGCAGGATAGTATCTTTATTCACCTGAACGGCCATAAAATCTTCATATTCAAGTATGCGTCTGTCTTCTTCTATCTCATAGACCTTGAAATTTTTTATTTTTGGTAGTGTATCATTAGGCCATTTTTTCTGAATGATTTGAACTAAATAAGAGCTATCACTCTTTGAAAGAACATATACTTTCAATATCCCTATAATCTAGAATATCT
>JAJNBK010000295.1 GCA_021155845.1 Nitrososphaeraceae archaeon | reverse complement strand
TAAATTTCTGAAAGTGATAAAAGAAATTTATTTGACTAATTCTTGGTGAGAGATAATGACAACAAATTATAAAATTTATGAAAATAAGGTGATTAGGTTAATTTTAATTTCATTTCTAATTTCATTTACTATTATTTCTTCAAATATTTTTCAAATTAATAGTGTAGAAGCACAAATTGGAAAATTTGGAACCTTTACTGGTAATAATTTTAAATATGTAAAAGATTCAGAATTATTTCAATTAAATCAATTTTCAATTGCTGTTTGGTTCAAAACAAATAATACCGATCCCAATGTTTCATTTTTAGTTAATAAAGGTGGATTTGGATCTGAAGCTTCAGGTGAAAATATGAACTATGGATTTTGGATAACCTACCTAGGTCATCTTCAAGCGGGATTTGAAGCAAAAGACTCCTCAAATTATTTTGTTACTTCTAAAAAACCCGTTAATGACAATAAATGGCATTATGCTACAGTGACATATGACGGATCGTTACTGAAGTTGTTTATCGATGGTGTGCTTGACCATAGTATAAATACAAAGAATGCCAAACCTGATATTACAGGAAAAAATAGGATTGCCATTGCTGCAAATTCTCTCTTCAAAGATAAGTTATATGTAGGTGATGTAGATGAAGTTCGTATTTGGGATAGATCTCTCACAACAGCAGAGGTATATGATGCATATACACAAAACAAATTCAATTTAGATAATCAATTAGTATTTGTTTCATTCGGTGATAATACGTCTTGTAAACCTGAAAAGGCTGTGAATATTACCTCCATAGGGAATGCTGCCAATAATACAGAACTCAATACAATTGATGGTAATCAATCCACACGATGGTCTAAATATGGACTCGATTCTTGGGTTCAAATTGATTTAGGTAAAGAAAAGGAGATCTGTGATATTGATATATCTTGGTATAAAGGTGACCAGAGGAAGATTAAATTCACTATATCTACGTCTGTAGATGGAGAAATTTTTAGCAATTTGTTTTCTGAAACTAGTAGTGGACTTACCACCGGACCAGAAAAATTTGATATTCCGGATATAAAAGCTCGCTTTCTTAAAATAACCGTTAATGACAATTCAATGAACGATTGGTCCAGTATATCTGAGATTGATATTAATAATCCCATAATTCCTGGATCTCCTTCTCCATGTTTACCATTAAATATCCCTGTCGATCATATTTCATCAATAGATAATTCACCTAATAATACTGAGGGCAATTCAGTCGACAATGATCTTTCCACAAAATGGTCAAATCTAGGATTGGGTTCATGGTTACAATTTGATCTTGGACAAGAAAAACAGATATGTGATATTGGAATTTCTTGGTATAAAGGAGATATCCGTTACATTGATTTCTTAGTCTCTGTGTCTTCAGATGGGTATGATTTTAGACAGGTTTTTTCGGGCACTAATAATTATACTACTGACGATATTGAAGTATATGATATACCAGACACTGTTGGTAAGTACCTTAGAATTACTTTTACTGGAAATAGTGTAAATGATTGGGCGAGTATCAATGAAGTTGATGTATTTGCCAATCCAATTCAGAAAGAATCACTTACCTCTGCATCACTCATAAATATAGTAACTCAGGTCATCAATGATAATGGGGAAACTAAACAAACAAAAGATTTTATTATATCAGTTAATGGTAGTCAGGCAACTCCAAATTCATTCCACGGTAATCCCGATGGACAGTCTGTATCTCTACAATCAGGACCATATGAAGTCAAAATAAATAACTTCACTGGATATAAAACTACTTTATCAGCTGGATGTAAAGGTATTATAGGTTCAGGTGACAACATGGAATGTGTTATAACATTGGATGATATGGATCCCACAAAACCCTCTAATGAATTACTAAACACTACTGATAATCTTACAAGTAACAATCTTACAAGTAACAATCTTACAAGTAACAATCTTACAAGTAACAATCTTACAAGTAACAATCTTACAACTACAATCGCTACAACAAATAAGAACATTAACGACAGTACCAATAATAACAATGCAAATGTAAACTTACTTTTACGTGACCTTCACTTGAATGTTCTATTAGAAGTAATAAATGTCCATGGTGGAAGCAAAAACAAAAAACCATTAGATTTTATTATAACAGTCAAAGGAGAAAATGTTGAACCAAATTCCTTTGCAGGTAGCAACAACTTTCAAAAAGTATCTATAAAGCCGGGAAATTATGATGTTAAGATATCTAATACGTTTGGATATGAAATAAATAGGATCTCCGGATGTACAGGAGTAGTAGAAAGAACAGACAAAACATGTATAATAGAATTAATTGATACTCCAAAACTTTTAGAAATTCCTGCACTAAATCAAACCTCAGAAAATATAACAAAACAATCCGACTAATATATTGACAAGATTTTTTAATAATTTAAATTTTATAAATATTTTCTATGTTCCTAAAACTATTATAATTGTTTTATTTTCTATCGAACGTTTACCAATTTTTAAATTCCATAGAAGAAGATCCTATAATATTATAGGAGAATTAATTATAACTTTTCTACAATTCATATTAATACTAAAAGATATAAGATCGGTCGAGGTAAAATAT
>JAJNBK010000294.1 GCA_021155845.1 Nitrososphaeraceae archaeon | reverse complement strand
CATTCACTACACTATTCCAAAAGACATAATTGACAACAACTCGATATCTATAAAGATATCCTCAGATATTCCTGCAGGATGGGGATTGAAAAGCTCAAGTGCAGTTTCTAATTCGGTAGCACTTGCATGTTGTATGATCGGTAAAGACGAAATAGATGATTATTCGGTTTTAGAGTCGGCTGTAAGAGCGTCAAGAGACGCGAATGTCACGGTTACAGGAGCTTATGATGATTCTACAGCTTGTTACTTTGGAGGTTTTGTTATAACCGATAATTATCTAAATAAATTAATTCGCAGAGAAAGGGTTCAAGATGACCTATATGTAATAATTTTTCTTCCGCATAATATCCAAAGAGGAAGCATCTATAAGTTGAAGATGCTGTCAGATCTTTTTTCAGATGCAGTTAAAATAGCCGAAAAAGGTGAATATTGGAAAGCGATGAAAATGAATGGTATCCTTACTTCTGCTGCATTTAGCACTAACTATGAACCCATACTCTCTGCATTAGAGGAAGGTGCATTATCTGCCAGTATTTCTGGTAATGGACCTTCAATATCTGCAATATGCTATAAGGATAGTATAACAAACGTTAAATCCGCATTTTCAAAGTTCAATGGTAATATCTTAGTTTCTACTGTCAATAATGAAAAGGCAAGTGTAGAAAAATTAGTTGGTTAATGTTCAAATAAAGAGATCAAAAATTAATGGTACTATTAGATGTCCCTCTAGCAAAAGCTATACACATCGTGCTATCGCCATCGCTTCACTTGTTGAAGCCCAATCTATTATTACAAATATATTGATTGCCAGAGATACCCTTGCAACCCTTACTGCCTGTAGATCTCTGGGGGCAAATATTATCCTTGATAATATTAATACGTTAAGGATAGAAGGAAAGAGAAGATTTGACCCTCCCGATAATATTGTCAACGCCGAGAACTCGGGATCTACTATTCGGTTTCTAACCGTCATGTCTGCACTAGTAAATAAAGGATACACTGTATTGACAGGAGATGAAAGTCTAAGGAAAAGACCGATGCAACCGATCTTGGATGCCTTGCAACAATTGGGAGTTCAATGCTATTCTACCAAAATGAACGGTACTGCTCCTCTTATAGTTAGAGGAGGTGGCATAAAGGGAGGGACAGCAGTGATTGATGGGAGTGTTTCAAGCCAATTTATATCTGCTCTTTTAATATCATGCATATATGCAGATACAGATGTCACTTTGAAAGTTAAAGGGGGACAAGTATCTGCTCCATATATTGATGCGACATTAGCTATCATGAAAGCTTTTGGTGTTATTCTAAAGCAGAGAAACAAATTTTCGGAGTATTATATATGCAACGATGAATATAAGTCGACTTTTTTTGACATTCCCGCTGATTTTTCTACTGCAGCATTAATTATAGCAGCAGGAGTTCTTGCTGGAAATCGTGTTACCATACAAGGGATCAATTTCTCTCTTCCTCAAGCAGATGCATATATAATTGAGATTATTAAATCCATGGGAGGTAAGATCAAAGTAGACAGACAGAGGGGCGAGGTAACCGTTCAGGGATCTAGCAATCTTAGCGGAGGTAATTTCGATCTGACTAATAGTCCAGATCTATTGCCAGTAGTATCTATATTAGCGTTGAAATCTACAAAAACCGTTAGAATAACGGGAATTGCTCATGCTCGGTTAAAAGAAACCGACAGGGTCTCAAATATTGCAATTGAATTAGCAAAATTCGGTGCAAAGGTTAAAGAGCTACAAGATGAGATATTTATAACACCTCCGACAGTAATAAAGAACGCCTCAGTTGAAGCTTATAATGATCATAGACTATTTATGGCATTTACTATTGCATCAATGTTAACTGAAAAATCTATAGTTACAGGAGCTGAATCAGTAGATGTATCCTATCCAAATTTCATTCAAGATATGGTAAATCTCGGAGCAGATATAAAGTCCCTCTAGATACAGAATAAGAAATTTCCTACTTTATATGGTTTATAGTTAAATAACTTTATCTCGGATCGATTAAATTACCACAAATTTAGTGAAATATTGGCTATTTGTTTATTAATAAATCAGAAAATCACAGCTCTAATTAAGAACTTATCCTGCAGGATTGCCACTTACAGAATCAGATATTCAGTTACAGCTAGATCTGAGAAAACCAGGTCAGTCTGTCATTACTACACAAAGAAAAGAAGAAGATAAAGTCGAAATAATATCAGGAGTTTTTAATGGGTTTACTACCGGTGCCCCAATTTGTATGGTCATATGGAATAAAGATATGGATTCAAGGTCATATGAATTAATCAGAACAATACCAAGACCAGGACATTCGGATTATCCAGCGATGATAAAATATGGCGGCTTTGCAGATTACCGGGGAAGTGGAAGGTTTTCAGGAAGATTGACAGCTACGCTAGTAATGGCAGGAGCCATTGCTCAAAAATTATTAGAGTATAGCCTAGGAATAAAAACAACTGCATATACTCTAGAAATTGGAGGTATTAGGGCTAAGAACTTGACGTTAGAAGAGATAAAGAAGAACAGATATACAAATGAAGTAAGATGTCCAGATATGCAATCTGCAGAATATATGAGATCTGCAATCATGGAGGCAAGAAAAGATGGAGATTCGCTAGGGGGTGTCGTCGAATGCATTAGCACTGGATTACCAATAGGACTGGGTGAACCTATATTCGGATCAATAGAGTCTAATTCAGGTGGCATTTTGGGTGGATTGTCAAATAGTATGCCAATTGTGATAAGAATAGCGTTTAAGCCTGCTGCGTCAATAGCAAAAACTCAGAAAACAATTGATGTTTCTAATGGTTCAGAAACCAAGCTCAATGTACCAGGAAGGCACGATCCATGCGTAGTACCGAGGGCGCCACCAATAGTAGAATCTGTAGTATCCATGGTTTTAGCGGATCATGCATTAAGAGCTGGATTTATTCCACTGGTCTTAAAGAGGTGATATGATAAACGAACAAAAATGATGAAGATCTAAATAGGTTACGGCTTGAAATTCGTGATATAACTGCAGATATAATCCATAAAGTCCAAAAGCGAATGGAAATCTCAAAGCAGATTGGAGAGATCAAAACCAAGAACAATATCAAAGTAGAAGACGAAAAGGTTGAAAGTGACCTCAGAAATTCCGCATTAAAAATTGCAGATGAAATTGGGATGAATTCAGAATTCTCTGGCAGATTACTAAACATCTTGTTAACTGAATCAGTGAGATTACAAAATATAAAGCAAAACGATAATGAAGAAAGACAAACTCATCTGAGTATCTTTATGAAAGCCAAACAGCTTCAAGCAATGGGAAAAAACATTATTCATTTGGAAGTAGGAGAACCTGATTATTTGCCGCCAAAGAATGTAAAAAAAGCTCTTGGCAGAGTATATGACCTTCGACAATATCATTATACTGAAACTAGAGGTGTTCCAAAATTGCGGCAAGCCATTGCAAAAAAAGTAGGAAATGGGATTATAGATGAACAAGTTATAGTTACTCCAGGAGGAAGATTTGCTGTGTTCTCAGCTATTGTTTCGTTAGTAAAGTCTGGAGATGAAGTAATTTATATAGAGCCTGCATGGCCTGCCTATAGAGAGTGCTCAGATTTTATAGGAGCAAAGACCAAAATACTAAGAACTACATTAAAAGAAAAATGGAATCCTGATTTAAAACGACTTGAAGAGATGATAAACAACAATACAAAAATGATAATTTTGAATTATCCCAATAATCCTACCGGCAAGATTCTAAATGATAATGCTATGCAGAGAATCATAGACGTGGCTAAAGATTATAGCCTTTATGTTCTCAGTGATGAAGTATATTCGGATTACTCTTTTAATAGATTCAAAAGTATTTTAGAATACAATTATGATAAAAGCATAATGATATCATCATTTTCAAAAGGTCATGCTATGACAGGGTTTAGAGTTGGATATGGAATATCTGATAAGAAGATAATTGCTAAGATGAGCGCGATTCAAGCCGTTGCGCTAACAAGTGTAGCTGAGCCAATGCAGTATTCTGCATTGGCCGCAATAGGCGATAACAGTCTAAACGAAAATGTGAAAATCATGAGGAGAAGATTAGGATTTGTCTGTGATAGATTACAAAAAATGTCGCTGCCATTTGTAGCTCCAGATGGAGCACTCTATGTTTATCCGCAACTTAGAGAAGGGATGGATGATGATACCGTTCTTATAACTAAACTACTTGACCTCGGCGTGGCTATAGCTCCTGGAAGTGGGTTTGGAGAATCATATAAAAGATTCATTAGAATCTCTGCATGTCAGACGGAACAGGTCTTGGAAAAGGGATTGGAAGTATTATCAGCTGCTTTATGATGAAGGAATATTAATGATAGAGATTTCCGTTATAGGTGCTGGCGGTAAGATGGGATCTTGGTTTACTAAGTATTTCTCCAAAAGCAATGATGCCCATCTTCTTCTTTATGATATTAATCCGAGTTTTCAATGTGAGCTAGAAAATTCTGCAATTTGCCATACCATTGATGATTGTGTCGGGAACGCAGATATAGTGCTTATTTGTGTTCCGATCAGAAATATTCCATCAACACTCAAGCAATGTGCCTCAAGAATGAAACCAGGAGCTATTCTTGCTGAAATCTCATCTGTTAAATATAAATCTTTTAAAGCATTGAAAAAAATTTCAAGTGAGATTACGACATTATGTGTACATCCAATGTTCGGACCTGGTGCAGAAGATATGAAAAATATGAATATTTTAATAATTCCCGTTCGAGACGAAAAGGAAGAAACATCGATCTCCAAATGTCTCTTTCAGGATGCATTAATCACGGTCCTTCCAAGCCCTAAAATCCACGATGATTTAATTGCAATAGTGCTGGGGCTAACCCATTACATAAACATAATATTTGGTAGTTTTTTGTCAAAGGAAAATTTTGATTTACTAAAAAAAGTTTCAGGAACAACTTTCG
>JAJNBK010000293.1 GCA_021155845.1 Nitrososphaeraceae archaeon | reverse complement strand
TTGGTAATTCTGTTTGAAAACCTTATATTATGATAACATTATAGCAAATCATGAAACGTGTAGAGGCTATTATCGGTAGTGAAAAGGTTTTGGATGTTAACGAGGCACTGAAGAAAGTTGGAGTGAGTGGATGCACTATTCTTGATGCAAAGGGCAGAGGCAAGGGAGAAAAACCAATGATAGAAAGTGGCAGAGGAACCGGAAGATTTGCCTCAGAATTTTCAGTCAGATCTAATATTGTTACAATAGTTGATGACTCAGAAGTAGACAAAGTCATTAACACAATACTTGATACCGCAAGTACTGGTTCTACTGGCGACGGCAAGATTTTCATTTCACCAATCAGCGAAGCGATTGATATAGGCACTAAAAATAATAAAAACAGATACGATCTATCTTTTATTATAGTTTGTAAAGAACTTTTTTGTCTCTCCTAGCATTAGCACCTCTGCTGCTGCAATTTTAACAACTATTGGTAGATCACATACAACCTTTCCAATAGATAAGCAATGGCGTTGGGGCAATGTTCTGACTATCGATCTAACAGTATCATTATCTGCTAAAGACACTTTAGATATCTTCTCCAAGTCTGCATCATTTGTAAAATTGAACAGAAATATGTTATCTACTTGTCGATAAATTCCATCGCCAATAGCGTCTGGCTGATTTGTGATAAACGTTGTATATATTCCAAAGTGTCTCATCCTGGTGACAATATCTTCCCAGTACGTGTCCCTGACATAGAGATGAGCTTCTTCGGCAAATAGAAAGATAGGAGGAATTGATATCTTCTCGAGTAATTCAACCAGTTTAGTCAATATTAGTTCTACAATCATTCTTCTTACAACAGGTGCTGCTTTTCCCATGTTAACTATCATTGCTGCACCTTTACGGTTTCTTTCAATCACGTTTTCAAACCTCAGATCATCGCCATCGCTATTATTATTATTAGAAAATAACCGAGAGCTATGAATTACATGATATCTTGAAATAAGTGCATCTCTTATTAGTTCGTTAATATTCCAAGTGTTTATTGCATTTCCCAAAGCTTCAATTCTTAATGTCTGTTTATTTTCAAGGGAATCCCATATTCTAAAAAATTCACGTAAGGATGCAGCTGGAGTATCAAGCGCATTTCTTAACATACTAGACACAGCGGCCTTGCCACAGTAATCAAGCGAGAATTTGAGCCCATTTCCAGGTTCCAGTATCATTATTTGATCCTTAATTGAGGAGGGAGTTCCATCATGATTCCAGGCCAGACCACCATATTCATTGTTAAGATCAAATACAATTACAAATGCTCCATGTTGGACTAGCGTTTTAACTAGCATCTTGGAAAGATGTGATTTGCCAGATTCTTTTTTCCCAGTAATAATATTTAATCTGCCATCTAGGTCCTCTGCATAGATCTCAAATTCTTCATTTTCTGTCCCAGCATCGCCAATTGAAATAGGAAATATTCCTGTCCTTCCAAGAAAGGAGCATAGTTCAGAAATTTTTAACCGTCTTATTTTAGAATATACCCTTGAGGGAAGCCATGTAACATCACTTGATAATTTACTTGATGAATCTACGGTAGCTCTTATTTTGGTGTGAAACAGTCTTGCATCTCTGATCATTTTTGATAGACTTCCAATATTGAGAGGATCGTGTAAATTTTCCATACTAGAAGCAGTTACTACCTCATCCTTAACAATATCTTCTATCAGAGATTGCGAGGAAAGATATTCTTCATCATAGATCTGGACAATCATCTTTCTCTTAGAGTTTTCATCTTCAATCAACAAATAATCACCCTTGTTAGCTGTATCTGTTTGCATCGCTATCATAATCAGTTCGTTACCACTTTTTGATAGAATTTTCATATTGGTATTGATCCAAGCAGAGTCCTACGGATATCTTCTGATGCAAGCTCTATCACATCATAGTTATTCAATACATGGCTTCTAAGACATGATATCTCGGTGCTAGTAAAGGTCGAAATGTGATGAGCAAGTCGCAATGTTTCAGGGTATCCTCCTGCGATTGAATCATTTCCAAGTAGCCTCCCAAGGGTTTCTTCTACGTTACCATTATTTGTAACAACATCCGCACGAAGTATATGACTATTGTTATTTCCAAACTTTACAAGAAGGTTGTTACCTATAGTATTTCGAATTAAGCTTTTGATAATCATCTCTATATCCATATAGGCAGGACCGCGGATCTTTGTGAGAGGACTAGAAATACTATCCAGAATTTTAATTTTAGTATTTTTGCTGATTCCAACTATCGAATTCTTATTGAGTAAGCAATTCTCTGCTACTTTGGTAATACCCTGACTCTTGTTCTCAAACAGAGATGATTTTAACGAGCCATCTATAAGGATTATAGATTTTGTAAAATGACTCGAAAGTTCCATCTGGATTGCTCTCTCGACTCGTATTCTAATTAATCGTTTTGCAGAATCACTGTCAAATAAGACAAGCTTTGTTAATCTATGATCAAGCTCTGATTGCTTTATAGTTTCCTCACTTAAATAAAACAATATCGGTCCAATTTTAAAATGCACTAACGCATGCTCACTGACTGATATTGCTATTCCACTTTTTACAGCATAAAGAATACCATCCTCAGTTTCTGCAATTTGGATGCTGCTAGAGTCAAGTGCAGCAACCATTGTATTCCCTTTAATTGGTTGAATAGTTGTTATTGTTTCTGCACAATAAGGATTAGGTCTTTTACCCCAGCCTTCTAT
>JAJNBK010000292.1 GCA_021155845.1 Nitrososphaeraceae archaeon | reverse complement strand
AGGTCTTCCATTTATCTCTGGCGATATTTACGATTTTTAATGGATTACTCAATACTTTTGCTTCTGTCTCGCGTTCGATACGTTCTGCTGCATTTCCGATTACTAGCAATTCCTGATCTGAGCCCACGTAAATAGCCTGAATCTTTTCATCTTTGACTATTTTGATAATTGAATCGAGGTAATCTGGCGATGAAGATGGTGGCAACAAAAAACCTTTGTCACATCGATATAGACCCGCAGCCTGAACACTCATGTCAGCTGCAATAATTCTATATTTCACAGGATTACTCATTTGATTTACTAGTTTTAGTGATTTAATAATCCCCTGTGCTACTATGCTTCCTACTGCAGTGATCAACACGTTGGCGCTCTTGGTCCCATCGATATTTTCTTTGACATTTTTCCGTCCTGACATGTGACACAATCCCGTCATTTAGCCTACGTCATAACAACTGGCGAGTCCAAGGTTTTGTTGTTTCATTCCAAAGTTCACAGCATAGTCTATAAAACATGGTTTTAACTCTAAAGCATTACTTACTTTTTCTGCGATCTTAATATCTTGACGAAGTTTTCGTTGTTTCTCTTTAAGATCAAATAAATCGGAAAGTAGCATCTCTATAGGTTCATGCTCTTTAATTTTTCGTGTTCTCTCGATGATAAATGGTTTTATCTTATTCTCGTATTTAGTATTTTGGATTTTAAGTTCCTCTAGATAGCTGGATATCTGGGACTGGTCTGTTAATTTTAAAACACTCATCGCTTTGGATTGACCAATGCCAGCGTAGACATCTGTAGAAGGCCAAAGTACAACATGGGGCATATCTATACCTAGTTCATTAAACACCATGCTGGCTACTATTGTATAACCCATACTGCCTCCTGTACCAGAAACAAAGTTGGTCACCTTGAGATCTCTACAAAGAAGTAATAGTATTGGAATTGCCCGAGGAGAAAGATTACTGATAATTTCCTCTGATAGATCAAGTCTAGTCTGATTGCCAATGTTTAGGTGAAGATCCTTTTTGCATGATATACATATGCCATAAAGTTCTAATTGCTCTCCAGCTTTTTTGATTTTTACAGAAGCCTTACTGCCGCACTTGCAATGTAACCATAAGGGAGCATATAGATATGAGGTAGAACTCACACCAGTTTGTATGCCATGACGCAAAAAAGCAGTTTCGGCTTTTCTAAGGCAATCTGAATAGGTCTTAAAATTAGAAATTAGGTATTTGAAACCTTCTTTAAAAACCGAAGATAATTTAGAGAGCCTTACAAACAGTGTATCATATTTCCATACATTGTTTACTATTTGAGACATCAAGAAGGAATTGAAATCTGAATATGTTTTCGCTTTAGCATATGCACTTTCCACCTCCTGCCAAAAATCCTCAAGATTATTTAACAATGTTGGTTTATCTATATTCTTGGATCCGGATATTGAAGTTCTTATCCATGAATTTATCTGTCTTCGCCAGTAGTGAAGTAGCGTATGGTTAGGTAAAGGCATTTGAGATACGATTCGCCATCTATTTGAATTACTAATTGGCAAACGGAGTTCGAGTATTCCGTCAGAATGATGTATACTAGGCAGTTGCGCAATACGGATCCATTCATCGTCCATAAAATCATGATCGACAATTAAAAATAAATCAATGATTTTTTTTTTGCTATTTTGTTCTTCTATCGCCCTCTTAATATTCTGAGATAAAACTATTTTTTTGAATACACCGCCATATGGAAAGAGATTAGGCTGATGGATTGAAGTAACAATTTCAGTAGCTGGATCAGATAGCAAATCGCATCTATCGCTCACTTTGGCAGTATTAGTGTTAGCTTCAAAATGAAACTCTTCTATGCATTTCCTTAATTTCAGCCTGTTATCTAGAACACAACTATTCTCAATCGTAACACTAGAAGATGATGAAAGCAACATTTTCACAGCAGAAGAGAAACTCTCTGGTAGCGAGGATATAAAGTCAGAGATCATAGGATTCTGAACTTTATCATATTTGGAGAAAAGAGATCTCACCTTAATCGATTGTCCTATTTGTTCGGTCAAAGTGGCCTACCCAACACGATACAATTATTTTTGGCATCTATTAAGGCCTTCCTTGTATTGTGCCATAATTATATATTATTACAAAATTATGTAAATACAGTATTAATTCGTGGAAAGTCATTTCTTAGAATTGGTCAAATCGATTATAAATATCTTAAAAACATTTTATTAAACTAGTTAAAGATTCGTGTTGATGCCTTGTCGCGTCTCCAACTTTTATCGTGAAGTAACCTTTTTGTCTAATTGATTTTATTCAAGGGACTTGCGACCCTTCTAGTTGAACGATTTTTGTACGAGTCTAAATCGCTGTCAGATACACAGATTAGCGCCTTGTGATAAAGCGTTTCGGATCTGTTTAATTTTAGTTTCCACACAATCTCTTTAGTTTTCTTTTTATTATTATTAACTCAGGACATAAAATAAGTCCTAAAAGACAGGATTAACCAACCAAAGACTGATTTTTGTCCTTTTTTTAGCCGTATCACCAATTCGATATTATCACAGCTGTTTAGAAAGCTACCCTATGTAACAGCTGAACGATATGTTTCTATGTTGGCAATAATAACAACAACAAAAGTCTGATAACATCAAGACTATGGAGTATACTAGTTCTGATTTATATGATGCCTTAATTTTTAGGGCTAAACTAAAAAAACTCTATAGTATATCTTATCATTTGTTCTTCTTATTTGAATATACTTATACTATAATAAGAGGAAGGATTATTTATTCACAATTTCTTTCAATATAATATTATATGTCAACAAGTCCTGAATTTGGTTTAG
>JAJNBK010000291.1 GCA_021155845.1 Nitrososphaeraceae archaeon | reverse complement strand
ACCACCAATGATACCATAAATCCAACTCATGTCTTCTCTTAACCACAACCACACCAAATAACCACCGCCTATCTCACAAAGTCCAGCCAGGAAGAAGAAGAACAAGGAAATGCAAACTTTACTTTTGTTAATATTCAAATTATTCTAATATATAAACAGACTATAGGTAATTAAGATAGTTGGCTTTTTGTTTTCATTTTTCTTGATGATATCATAACACATGTAGAGCCATCTAAACTACTGGTGATGATGATGATAAAGCTGCTTACTGCTAGTTTGAATCTGCTTCTCCTTATATTGAATTAAGAAAAGAATAGTATCATCATATGTCTCTCTGGGATACAATTTAATTAAAAGTGTTATTGCGTCATACATTTTACTGCCATAGCCAGAGGTATTTTATATCTTCACGGATTGTGAGAAAATTGTGAAGCTTGCAATGTATGTTTTGAACAGTTTATTTCTTAATTAGAGGTTTATAATACCTATTTCTTTTTTTGAAACAGAAGAAATCTAATAGGTAATTGGATGACTCTATAGTATAAATAAATCAGAAAATACATCCATTATGTCTAGTATCTCCGCTTTTGGTTATTTTGTCAAAAAGAGCAAAGGTTGAATCTTCTCCCCATATGGACGTATAAAAAAAGTATTATCTTTACTTAGGCTCACAATATTTCCACCAAAAAATGTAATTCCTCCGCAAATAGGGCTTAAATCTAGCGGATTAAACTTTATATAATCATACCATCTCCATTGATCGGTTTATCTGACTACAGTAGGAAAGGAGAATCATCATAAACTAACGTTAAAGATTCTTATTTTAGGGCTAATTCTCTCGGCAATAATTGCAAACTCTGTAATAGTTTTCTCAGATCCACATAAGAAACATTCTACAGCTATTTGGATATTAAACATAACTGGAGCTGTTGCTTCAAGTTTAGCTATAATTGCAGTCTGTCGGCATGGCATTCACGGACTTCATGGCAAGTCATATCTTCTTCTCACATTAGGTCTTATTTCTTGGTTCTCTGCAGACCTTACCCTTTTGTATTACTATTATGCATTACACATAGAGGAGCAGAGATTAATATCCATTACAGACGGCTTCTGGTTTGCTGGATATGTATTCTTAGCATTACATTTGTTTACAGTCCTCCGCTCATTACGTGGTACAATTAAGCCAAGAATTGTGGTTATAGTATCAATTGTTACAGTACTATTTGTTATTTATAATGTATTTAATTTAGCCTCATCAGAGTTTCTTGTTGATGTAGACTTTGCAGCTTTTATTGTCACCATTGCCTATCCTATTTTAGATTTGATGTTAATTATTCCTTCTGCTATAATACTTGTAAGTTTACGCAGAGACTATCAGCACTCTGTTCCTTGGTTTCTTTCTTCGCTGTCGCTATTAGTAAATGCAGTAGCAGATGATGGATATGTGAACGATTTTGTAAACGCGAATTCACAAAATCTATGGATATGGGATCTGTTCTATGTTACCGACTTTATTATTATGGCAGGTGCATTATTTTGGTACAACAAATTCCATATTTCAAACGAAATAAGAAAGGCTAGAATGCAACAATAAGAAGAATGAATAGAGATTAGATTCATTCCAAATTAAATTATTAACTGCCTGTTTTAAATTGAAGAAATATTTGTGATATATATTTTTTGTAAATCAAGAGGTCTAGATATCACAGAGGTATAAAAGTCAACAATGTCCCCCACCATCTCCACTTTTGGTTATTCTGTCAAAAGGAGCAAATCTAAGCTTCTTTTAGTAGAGGTAACATAGGAGTATATCTCCACCACTTATAGCTTCAGTATCACCCCAAACTTCAACTTACTTCATTTTGGGTGGAGGCATTTATGCAGCATACCAGAATATCTCCACCGATTAGACTATTTTTTGAGTACAAAATATGATTTAGTGGAATAGTGAAGGAGATATTTTCATTTATCTTTTCTGAAGACTACTTTTTCAGTCAGTGTTTTATAGTATATCACTTCATGGCTACTATTACGGATAATAATAATCCAAAGAATAGGAAAAGACCACCACCACAACAGCAGAAAGTACAAGCAATTGCTAAAGCAGAGAGTATAATCTCTAATCAAGTATCTGATAATAGAAGAAATGAAATCCATGAGTACCTAAAGCTGTTTGGATATAAGCCGGATAAGACAATTATTCAAGTGCATATAACTGGGTTCTTCCGTAAGAAGGGACAACAGCCTAGCCAGAAAGAAAAAGAACGCCATATAGCAGCAGTAAAAAGATACGGAGGAACTTCTTTTGTAATTGTAGGTAGAACACATGATCCATCCATAATAGAAAATGTCGTCAAGCCTAAAAAGAAAAATCATCTAGATACAAGTCCAGGATATGTAGGTTATTTGTGGAAGAATAAAGATCCACAAAAGAGAGCACCACATGATGTATTACCTCTGGACTTTACTCCAATTCATCTACCATATCCTACGGATTGGAAAAATATTTTTGCAACCAAAGGTTTTATGCTAGCGTTACATGTTCCTGCTTCTTTCGCTAAGGATAAAAACAGACTCACAAGAGCTCTTTATCGTCTTGGTAAAAGTGGTGTTGTTGATGTCAAAAACGAATGGACCTTTCTTAATGAGATAAGGCAATTTGGATTTAATAACATGCAACAGCAGCAGAAGACCGCTAGTGTTACTACTAAAACAGACAAGAGCAATAGTAATATAAATTATGATGACAACAACGAAGGAAAGAAGGTTGTTGTTGATAACGAAGAAGATCCTGTCAGGATAATTAAAAGGAGATTAGCTAAAGGTGAAATAAGTAAGGAAGAATATGAAGAATTGCGAAAGGCGATAGAATTATGACCTATTGATATGAATTACTTGATTCAGCAAATGTTAAGTATCAAAACCTTGCAGCTAAGAATGAGATAGAGATTTTAAAATTACAGCTATTTTTTGTCCTCCAGCAACAGGGCTTGTATGAATTCTTCAAATTCAACATCAGTCATTTGTCTTCTTGTTTCAAGTAATTTCTCAGCATCATCACCTGCAGAATATCTGGGTTGTGGTTTTTCTGCTTTAGCTGCTTTGAGAACTATATCAGATACTACTCTTGGATGTGAGCCATTTGATATTACGGTTTTGGACTTTTCTAAAATATTTATTGTCATTTCTGCAAAAGGAGAAGTATTTGTATTTTGTTGTTTCTGCTGATGTCGTCGTCGTTGTTCTTCTATCTTCTTGGGGATACGCATACCATTAGTTATTATATTTGTCTTTATTGCTCCAGCATCTATAATAGTTACCTTAATTCCAAATGGAGCAAGTTCATATCTTAAGGATTGTGTGAGTCCTTCTAGTGCGAACTTTGTAGCAACATAAGCAGATGCACAAGGAGAAGCAACAAAGCCATTAACTGAGCCAATGTTTACAATAGTACCGCCTCCTGCTTGCTTTCTCATTATAGGTATAACTTCTTTTATTGTTCTATAAACACCAAAGAGATTAGTGTTAAATTGTGCCTGAATATCTTCAGAAGAAAGATCTTCTGCTGCTCCTAACAGCGCATAGCCTGCATTATTTACAAGAAGATCTATTCGTCCTTCCTTTTCGCCCACAAATTGAATTGCTTGTTGTACTGAAGTATCATCAGTTACATCCAGCTGAACTACATTTATTGGCAAATTCTTTCTTTCAGCGACCTCCAAAATATTTGAAGCCTTGTCAAGGTTTCGCATTGTAGCATATGTAGTAAAGTTATTTTCTGCTAAAGTCAAAGAAGTCTCAAGCCCTATTCCACTTGAGCTACCAGTAACTATTGCAATTTTGTTCACATCTATACCATCCATAATCTTATCCAATGAAGAGATATTTCTCATTTATAAAATGGTATAAGTGGGTATTAGAAGAAGCGTATTTGTTGTCATTAACTCCATTTGCCAATTGACCACTTGCGTACATCATAGCTTCGAGATTAGTATCTTGAGTGCAATTGTGAGAAAGATTTGATTCTATTTGAAACCTATCTTAATAGAGTATAATAAACTAAAAGAAATTTTTGCGTAGAATAAGTAAAAATAAATAATTCCTATACCATCAAACTATTTTCACATTTGCCAGGATGGTCAGAGTACATGTTATGGTAATATCATCACATTCGTCATCTACAATTAAAATTCTCTTCATTACTTATCGATTCGTTCTACGTTTATTGGCTGTTGTTTCATAATTGGCAGACTAAAACTAAATGTTGCTCCTTTTTCTTTATAGATATCATTACTCTCGATCCATATCTTACCACCATGAGCTTCTACAATATTTTTGCAAATAAACAATCCTAATCCTGTACCTCCTCTTTCAGATTTTGTAACAAA
>JAJNBK010000290.1 GCA_021155845.1 Nitrososphaeraceae archaeon | reverse complement strand
GAATTCATTGGGGCCGGCCGGATTTGAACCAGCGATCTCCAGCGCCCGAGGCTGGCATCATACCAAACTAGACAACGGCCCCAAAAATTTTGTATTTCTGTATGACTCTATGTTTCCGTATTATAAAATATTGGTAATACTAGAAACAGAAGTAGATTTAGACATAAATATAACTATTCAATATTTACTTCATTCTGATTTATGAATTAAAAAATTAAATTGCTTTTTCGCAAGTGGAGTTGTGTATCACCTACTATTTCTGTGCATTCTATTGATATGGTCACTCATTTCAGTTGCGTTATTAAACTCTTTTCCACATGACTCACATCTAGGATGATGTGTATGTTCGTCTTCTTTTATTGTCATTGATTAGATTAAACAAAATAAGATAAAAATGAGATCATATTGCGGTTTGTTTATTTGCGAAAATATCTTAACATGTGTGAACCTTTATGTCCGATTGATAAAGTATAAAAGATATCACACTTTGATAATTAAAGACAGAATCACTATTCAAGATACAAAGTTCATGTAGGCATACTGCCATGATATACATAATTATTAGCTTATTAGCATGCCAACTTCTATCAGATATTTACAGAACAGAAACTGAAAAATAAAAGATACTCCATTACCAAAATTGTGTTTATCAATACATTAATTAAGTGATGGCATAAAAGTATAAGAAGACACAGATTGTTTTGTAAGTTTATTTGAAGTTTATGGTAATAAAATTAAATAATCTTTTGATGTAATAAAAAATCAAAGCATCATCTCTTCGTTCATGCTTTTTTTTGTTAGATATTAAGAGTAGAATAATTATCTCGCGAATTTTTCATCATCCAACGCTTTCAAATGTTGTTGCAAGGACGAGGTATGGTATTAGAAGATAGTTTGGTAAAAAGAATAGTCTGTAATTGCCTTTGCAGTAAGTATAATTTTTACCATTTCAATAATGAGTATAAGTTTAGTATATCTTAATACTCTATAATAGATCAAAGCTGCATTTTCTCTGATATTGATCGAATGTCCCAAAGTGATTTTGATGCTCCAGATGGGTTTGGCACCACTACTCCATCTTCAATTAATCGATTTACTACAATAGCAGCCATCGGTAAAGCTCCTGTAGCACCAGGAGAATTATAGTTTAGGATATGTAATGAATGATCTTCTTTTATGATTAATGTATCTGGGAGAAATTTCCCATCCTTATCTACAAGACATGATCTAATTCCAGCAGTTCCTCTTTGAATGAATGCAGACGCTCTCAGCTGCGGCAGAAATTCTCTTGTTCTATTTATCATTGTAGTTTTAGAGAGCGAACTTTTTAATTCATTACTGGCAAGAAACAAGAATTGTTTGTCAAAAAAGATTTTACGGGCTCCTGATGTTCTTAATGATTCAGATATCTTTGGTATAAGACACTTTAAATTCTTGCTCAAATTATATGCATAGGGACCAAAGACAGGAACTGCATTAGGACCAACTTCGCATCTTCCATCAACACGTACAATCCAATGCGGATCTAGGAAAGGATACTCTGGATATTTTGGCACTGAATAAATACTTGTCTTTGTAAGATCATTATATTCTGGTGGTGCTAGCCAATATTCCCCTTTAAAATGAAGGTCGGTAAGTTCCATTGCAATACCTAGAGAATGGGCTATATCTACGGAATTACCTCCCGCTGCATTAACTACAAATTCAGTATTAATTTTTTTTTCATTACCTTGTTCTAGCACTAATGTCAACATTCTATTTCCTGTAGATCGCAAGATTCTTTTGACTCTATGTCCGGTTAGGACCGTACATCCAAACAATTGGCAATCTTGTATCAGATTCTTTGTCAAAGAACCATAATCTACAGATGCATCCTTTGAACAATATATGGCTGAACTGCAATGAACATTTGGTTCGATCGCTTTTGTTTCGTTTCTATCGAGAAATTTGAAATCGTGCTCTCTACATAGGCCGTTCGCTTCTCCCCACTCCATATATTTATGAAGTCTATCAATACCACGTTGGTCGTTCGCTACTTCTAATACTCCATCCTGTTTGAACAAAATCTTCTTATAATGTGAATAGGCTTGCCACATTTCATATCCTAGCGATGCAGCTTTTGCAAAAATTTTCTTTTTCACAGGATCGTAAATAAAAGGAGCGTGTACTTTTCCTGTATTTCTAGAACTTGTATGAACAGCTACATCATATTCCTGTTCTATAAGTATTATCTTTGAATGAGATACCGAGCTCATAATTGCAATATTGTAAACATCTTGCAAATTATAAATTAGTTAAAACTTAAAGGATATAAAAACGCATTTCAATAAATAGATAAAATCAATTATACTATGAGCTCTTAAAGTCTATTGCTATATAAAATTGTGACAATTTTGATGAATTTAATATCTTTCCTTCAAAGTGTAATATTTTATCTCTTCTGTCGTAAGAATCACGAATCCATTTTCTCTAATGATTGTTTGTTTCTTTGCTTAAACCGTAAGCAAGAAATAATTTTCTATTTTATTCAAATATTGAATAAACCAGTGTATAGAAAGCAGCAGGTATGATATTTTTACGAATAATAGTCCTGTATCTTCATCAAGTTCTCGTAAATCCTCTATACTGGAGAAAAATATATAATCAACATAATGTTTTAGTTTTATTATTATAAATATGTATAACTAAAAGCTGTTATTAGCGAGATCTGTGGTAATATGACCCAAGATCAGAATCAAGATATTGAAGAACAGGTTAACATTTTTCTACATGCATTTGTAAAGTCAGAACTACTTGTCATGTTATAAGATAGAGCTACTGTATGAACATACATTCGGGTTATAGCCTTTTGGCGTTACTATCGTTGCTAAGGCTTCTTTATTTTTAGTTAATATTTATGCTGTCACATATCTTGTGTTACTTTTTAACAATCTTACGCTTGATAGCTTTATATCCTTAAGAGGCACTAGTCAATAAAAAACAATAATATATAAAGAATTGAAGCATTGTTGCTAATTTATGTCTATAAAAAAGAAAATAATGCCTGCTAATGAGTGGCTGCAGAATTTGCACGGCAGTTGGAGAGATGTTGAATGTCCTTGTGGAAGTAATTTTCATTTTGATGGAAAAATTGATGATCTCTTTTCATGGGAAAGAGTTCACCTAAGACACATGATTTCAGATTCTGAAAACCACGATATCCTTTTATCCCAAAGATATGGTGATTTTCTATCACTCTAAAAGCGGATATGTAGTTGAAAGAAGAAAACACAGAGCAGAGGAGATTAGTGACTTACGACACGCTTGTATCTATGGTCAAACAAAGTTAGCTGGCGTATAGTTTTTATGTTAGAATTGCGATTTCTTAAAGTTCTACTATAGACTTCAATTATTATTTACTTCATATACGACAATAACTAATGAGTAACACTGTCTTTATGATCTACCAACCCAGAATGCGCGAATTTCTATGTTTTATAGATCTATACGTCTTATCGTCTAATAGATAGGCAAAATAATGAATACTCAACCAATACGTTATATACACTTTTGAGTTTCCCATGACAATAATCAGTGTTATAAGACATCAAATCATCTGAAACTCAGCTAAAATAGCCATTCAGACTATATATTGATTGAATCATTGTATCGTTAAGTCGTTGTGTGCTCTGTCTGTCTATGAAATGTTGTTTCTTCTGACTAGTATTTGTTTAAAAATTTATCGACTAGTTACTGCATTATTAACAGAGGATGAACCCAAAAACACTTAGAGTTTGGAAGTATCGATTTAACGTAAGTAGTAAATAAAAATTGTAGAATGGATTATCGTATTTTACTAATAAGCAGCCGACTCATTTAGAATGAACCTTTGTTCGCAGATACTCACTTAATATTACTCTGATAGTTTCAGGTATTGTTTCAAGATATCTATCATGTGGTAATGCTACCATTATTTTCCTCATTGCCATGTTAAGATACCATTATATATTGTTAGATGTTCTTATAAACCTGTCCCTACAATAACAATCCAACAGTTCTTTGAAAGGCTAGATATAGGATGAATATGCTATAAGAAATATAGTAGCTAATTGATGGTGATTATTATATGGAGCCAGTAAGAAAAAGATTGAAGTAAAATAGTATGTTTTAGAAATCTAAAAGCGGACTTATTATTAGATAAGATATTTAACTTTATTTAAAAAGTTATATTTTTCTGTTAAATAATATTTCTATTAGTGCAAAATTCATAAAAAAATGCTTTGGATGCTATTATAAGCACACATATATTCGATAGATGACTGTAAAAGTTAGATTGATTAAGTCAACACAAAAAGACTAACAACACGTATTTGATAAACTAGTAATAGCGACTTCGTCTACTATCTCCATTACTTTGTCCTTGGCCATATCTATTTCGTTCACTCCTATTTCCACCATAGCCTCCGTAAGCACTACTGCCACGCCTAGATCCAAAGCTCCGTTTACCTCTGCTATCGCCATAACTTCCGCTTCCACGGAAGCTATTATTACCATAACTTCGTCTTTGGCGATATCCATGAGATCTATACCGAACTACAGGAACTTCGATTCCCAACTCTTCATTTAGCTTACGTATAGGATGTTCAGTCTGTCTCAATATTCTCCCAAAGTCTTCGATCCTATCTTGCGAAACTAAGGAAATAGCCTTACCTGTGCCTCCTGCTCTAGCAGTTCTTCCAATTCTATGGAAATAAATTAATGGGTCTTCGGGTATGTCGTAGTTTATCACATGGCCTACTGCTGGAACATCTATTCCTCTTGCTGCAATATCTGTAGCTACTAAGACATCTTCAATTCCCTTTTTAAATCGATACATGGCATTATCTCTTTGCTTCTGGGATAGATCGCCATGAATGGTGATTGCTTTGAATCCT
>JAJNBK010000289.1 GCA_021155845.1 Nitrososphaeraceae archaeon | reverse complement strand
TATTGGAGCAACAAAATTTATCAGAAAAGCCGTAATGGCTAGTATCATTACCCACATTACTGTGATAAATCCCAAAAGACCGGTAAGCCTCATCTATATACCTCCTGACAAGAAATAATATTGTATAAAGATCGAAATGAAGGCTAGTGATGAAGAAAATACTGCTAGATTAGATATATAATAGCCAATTTCTTTTTCTGAGAGAGGACCTTCTGCTAGTATTAATCTTACAAGAGTTATAGGTGCATTCTTTTCTTTAGATGCCGCTAATTTGAAATCACTCCTCATAACCGTAGGTCGCACTTTGACTTGTCTATGTTCGACAATTTTCTTAACGCTGGCAAGAAAGAGAAAAGAATTCATTACAGCAGGCAGAAGAGCAATAACACCTATAATTTCAGAATTACCTGCAATTGCAACTGCCCCATACATGGATCCCATTACCAAAGTACCCGAGTCACCTACAAATATCTTGCTTGGAAATTTATGATACCAATATAATGCAATTGTCCCAAACAGCAAAGGAAGTGCAGCGAGAAATACTTCATTATCACCAAAGATAGCTATACTTACTAAAAGTGGCATAGTTGTAATAATTACAAATTTAGTGACGACTCCATTTAGAACATCAATTGAGTTGATGGTATTACCAACAATTGGAATGATCACTACTATAAGCGGTACATATAGAAGTGGAATAAACGCATTTCCAAATATAAGATTTAGATGAGTTCCATGAGCTCCAAAAATAATCAGAGGAATAGCAGCTGCTATCAGTGCGGCAGGTTTAAACCAACCTGGTAAAACTTTCCTATCATCTATAAATCCTACTATAAATGCAATTACAGTGGTCAACGTTATGGCCATAATTGTCATATCCAATGTTAAGAAGTAAAGAACAATCTCAGCTGCTGCGATCCCGCCAAGCAACACAGGACCAGCTGGTCTAGGAACATCGGGTTTTCCAGGCTTATGATAATCTTGTACCACGCTACCTTGTGCTATTAATGATCTTATCATTTTAGGAGTTGCAATTAATGTAACTAAAAAGGAAATGGCTGAAACAATCACTCCATAGATTAGAATATTATTTCCAAAAGACAAATCCAGCATCTGCTAATACCAATTATATAATGCAGATTTATATAATTCCATAGTAGAATATTGCTTTTAGGATAGAATAATATTTAATCTTATTATCAATACGTGATTGACAATAGTTAAATTATTGGTCATAAAACAGATCTTATTACCTTATACAAGCATATTAGAAGCTATTGAAGAGTATTGACAGGCAAAGCATATATGGTAGAAAACCACAATATTTCTATAAACGATTATAACGATTTGGTTTGAAATGAGAAGTTGAATTGTGAATATATTCTTTAATCAGAATCTATCTATCTACTATCTCATGTTTGTTTGAATTAGATGCCTGCAAAATTTTTCTGGGATCTGTAAGACCAGCATTATATAACGCTCGAGCTCGTACTCTACCAATTCCTTCAAGAGCAACAATCGGAATTAATTCTTCCTTCACACCATATTTTATCCGTGTCCGAAGATCATGTATTTCTGTGAGCAAATCTTCCCGTTTAAGCAATTTTGCAACTTCATACAATGAGTATGCTAACCAGTCACCGATCTCCACCATTCTATGCATATCTCCTGGTTCGACTCCAACATTGTCACTTATCATCCTGTCACTAGTTTCCTCTATCCACTCATAGAGAGCCAATAGACTTCTCGAGCAATCATATTCACTTATTTGATAAAAGAGTTCATGACCATGTCGCTGAATTAATGAACTTAATTCCTCAAAATCTTTTTTCCTCAGCGATAGTTTTGGATAGAAATCTGCACTAGTAGTAATCATATGAAGAAAACCTAAAGTGTGACTGTCATTACCATCATTATTTTTTCTTGTTGTCGTACATTCGCGCGCACCTATTGCTTTTCTAAATTCTACTGCAGTTAATGGATCAATATAAAGTAGTGTTGATTTTCTTCCAAAGTCTGTAGCGACATATCTATCATTCCTACATTTGATAAAATACTCATTTTCAAGATAACTTAAGGCAGCATCAACTTTGAAAACTACAGTATTTTTCTGATACTTCTTTGCAAATAATGTACTTTCAAATAGATCGTAAATTTCAGTTTTTTTTATTCCAGGAACTCTTGCAATAGTACTAAGAAGATGAACCCTTATTGCTCTGTCGTTCATCAGTTGTGAGCGTAGAGGCTCGGGACTACCTAGAATATAGTGGTTATATAGATCTTCTGCACTAACTCCGGATTCCGCTACTATTATTGCTTCTCCAAAAGTGTCATATTGTGGTCTGCCTGCTCGACCAGAGAGTTGTTTGTATTCTAAAACACTGATAGGGATATTTCCACCATATTCCGCATCATAGCGTAAAATGCTAGCCAGAATTATACGCCGCGCAGGCAAGTTAACGCCTGCGGCCAGTGTTGGAGTAGCAGTTAATAACTTAATTATGCCTTTTTTAAATGACTCTTCTACAATGTCTCTGCTTGAGGACCCTAAGCCTGCGTGGTGGAATCCTACACCTTTGGACAATAGATGAGAAAGATTTCTTGTTAGTTCAGTATCGTCACCTTTGTTGACGATCTGAGATGATATTTCTAATGCCATCTCCCGAGCAGATTTATCGATCCTCTTATAAACTGCTTCTGCCGCCTTAGCGGCAAGAGAAAAAGCACGTTTACGAGTTTCTAGTAACGCCAACTGAAGTTACAATTTTGAAGCTAGTGCCATCATTCATACGAATATTCCCATTCTCATAAACTCCTTCTACTAACTTTGTTGGTCTCCAACTACTTTCGATTAATTCACATTTCAGCCAGTCTGCAATATCGTCAGAATTTGCAACCGTTGCGCTTAACGCTAGAATCTGTGATTTCGGATATATTTTGCATATGGTAGTTAGCATTGTCGCATAAGTGAATCCATTTTTTCATTTGTTAAAACAATAACATCTGCATCTTGTACTTCCTTTCCTGATGAATTATAGTCGCTGCTAGCAATTTTGACTCTTATCTTTCTACCTGTAATATCTAAACCCTCAAGTGCACGAAAATTATGGTATTTTTCTGTAGCTAGTGCCCTTAATGGAGTAAGATAAATAACTTTTAGACCCTTTTCGATTATTTTTATTGCAGCCATCATTGCGATTAGTGTCTTACCACTCGCAGTAGGAGTGGTAACAAGCAAGTTCTTGCCCTCTAAAAGACCCTTTGATAGAGCAAGTTCCTGTGGTGGATAAAGTGAAGAGTAACCTAGTAAATCAAGCAAGTTCTTTACTATGGTGTCTGATATTGTTATTGTCATGCTTTTAGCATAGAGCTAAAAAGGGTTAATATTTTTATTCTTAATAAAATGTCACTTCAACATCAAAATATAAACAATCTTCATTCCTAAAGCTGCGATATTACAAATTAAAATAATTTATTGAAAAAGCATGCTCATTATTCTACGGATAAATGTGTTTTAGAAGCCAGTTGGCCGAATAAAAGGTGTAAGGTAGAATATATTTAGCTTAATAATAACCACAATAATAATAATGACATCTGTATGTTTGCTTTGTCTATTATTTATATTGTTATTAGGTTAATACATTAGGCTAATAGCTAATGGACAATAACACTATGTGGATCTTGAAATTGATCGTCATCTGCACCTTCAGTACCCCACTTTGTTATGAATTTACCATCTGCTGTAAATTTCTGTATTCGAAAATTGCCCTGTTCAGCTACATACACATCATTATTGCCTGATGAATCTATAGCTATATCATGAGGCCTATCTAATTGGCCGTTTTTGGATCCTTTAGACCCCCACATAGTAATAAAGTCTCCATTATTCGTAAACTTTTGTATACGACTATTGCCATCATCAGCAACATAAAGATTACCAGAAGAGTCAACATCAATACCTGTTGGACTATTCAACTGTCCTTTGGTATCTCCTTTAGTACCCCACTTTGTTATGAATTTACCATCTGCTGCAGCAAATTTTTGAATATTATTATTCGCAGTATCTGATACGAAAATATTACCAAAGGGATCGGCAGCAATACCCTCTGGAGCCATAAACTTACCATTACCATCTCCTTTACTACCCCAACTGGTAATGAATTTACCATCTGCTGTAAATTTTTGAATATTGAGATTTGTCATATCTGTTACGTATACACTACCTGAAGAATCAATGGCAATGCCATGTGGATGACGAAATTCACCATTACCATCTCCTTTAGTACCCCACTTTGTTATGAATTTACCATCTGCTGTAAACCTGAAGAATCCACTGCGACGCTATGGGGTATCTTGAACTGTCCTTTGGCATCTCCTTCAGTACCCCACTTTGTTATGAATTTACCGTCAGTATCGAACTTTTGTATACGTATATTGGCGTAATCTGCTACAAAAACTTCTTTTGAAACATCCAGATTATTATTACTTGTATTTGATCCGTTGTTGTTTGTAATAGTTGAATAACCTGGCTGTATGAGTACAAAGCTACTGGCCAGTGAGGCAATCAAAATTATATCTAATACATTTTGATAACATTTCTGGCTGATGAACATTTAAACATATATATTTAGCAAGTCTTTATAAGGATTTTTGAAGATATGACAAGTTAACTATAACTTAAGATCTAGAAATTGATGAAATTGTAGTTTTATATAATTTTTTTGTCGTGCTGAATAATTCAGAAGAAACACAATAGCATTAGGAGTTCTAAGCAAATATTTTGAGATGATATTTCTGATGTTTAGGAATTAGTAAAAAAATGTATCAATATAAATAATATTGTTGATCCTTCTCTCTCACATGTTGGGACAATGAAGAAGGTATTTAAATTTAATATAGTATAAATGATATTAAGAAAACTGATAAACTAAATACCTATTTTCAAATGAGAAGTGCAGAAAAACTTTTTAACTTAATTGGTTTTCAACGTACGGAATGTGACCGTAATGTTTTGTCACTATAATTCTGTTATCTAGAATCTCATCATCATAATGAATGTGGAGGCTTAATTTAGAAAATCTGTTAAATGTGATATAATCTACAGACTAATTGATGAAAATAAAAAGCACAGTGACTGTAATGATATTTGTTATTGTCATAGTAGCATTAGTAACTATAACAGTAGAAGCAACTATTGATTTTCCAACTTCAGCGTTTGCAGGAGAAGAACAACAAGAAAGATTCATTATAGAACTGACAGGGTTCGAAGAAGTTCCACCGGTAAATAATACCTCTGCAATTGGTAGAGCTGAATTTAAACTAGGACAAGATAACATAATGTATACAGTAAATGTTACAGATATAGAAAATGTTACAGCAGCTCATATCCATAGAGGTCAAGTAGGTGAAAATGGACCTATTGTAATCACATTATTCAAATCTGAAACTCCAACAACTGCAATGACAACTGAAGTATTGTCAGAAGGAAACATCACTGCTACCAATCTAGAAGGTCCAATGGCTGGCCAACTGCTATCAAATCTTACTTCTGCTATGCAGAATGAACAGACATATGTTAATGTTCATACACAGCAGAATCCAAATGGAGAAATTCGTGGACAAATACTGAATGGAACAAGCGCGATGATGATCACAGAATAATATATTTATACCATGTTTGAATAAGTTTCAACTCATTTTATATTGCTCTCTCAATATATCGTAAGGAAGAAACTTTAATGCGGTAGGACCGACAGTATGCATCATTCAAATTTAATGTTACTGTATTTTCGTTTTTCTTCAAAATCAAAAATCATCTAAATCATTAAGATCGAAATTATCTCAAATGGAAGCCATACATTGTACCTCTTCCATCCACAGCTAGTATTAGGCGTAAAGTTAAATCGAATCTTATGCACTTATAATAGTTACAGTATCCGCTGCTGATCAGTTAGATAAATCAAGAATTGACTGCTGCTTGTATTTCTATATCTGTAATCTCTTCAACCTTATTTTGCTGTTCTGCAAAATAGTATTATTAATAAATCCATCTTTTGAATATCTTATACTACTATTACGAATTAGTATTAATGAATATGAAGCAGATACAGATTGTTTGCTCTGACTGACTGCAGTGAAGATATGTCATAACGAAAGTTATGGCAGTACCAACAAGGGCCGCAATTCCAATAATTTCTCCTATGTTTAATCCATTTTGAGTAGTAGAAATATTAGCAATGACTAATATTTCTGTTACTATGAAAATATCTTTAATATATTATGATTCATCTATTTGTAAATCAGATTTTTAATGTGATTGACTCATATAATTGCACAGGTAGCAGTCGCTGTTGTTTATTACTGTCTCCATATGTTATTGGAGGTGCAGGAGAAGCAATGTTTCTTTATTGCCATTTTTGTTATTATCATCACTATGGCCGTCACCATCAAGGTATAATACCTCGGTACTAATCCCTGCTCTTCATGATACTCGCAACAAGATATGCACATTCGTTAAGCCCTTGTTTTTTTAGATACACTAGGTTGTTTGATTAGTGTTTGAAGGTCTGAGATATAACCATCCATTTCAGAGTCTCATAGAAAATTCAGCTCCTTTTCTGTTGCTTTCCTTTATTCAAAAAAGAGGACATCATTTTTTGTCTGTCTTCATGTGCAAAACATAATGCCCAACCATAAATTTCTAAACGTAATC
>JAJNBK010000288.1 GCA_021155845.1 Nitrososphaeraceae archaeon | reverse complement strand
ATAAACACACTCACTCTTGTTTAATACTCAATTTCATTTAATTTATAGATATAGCACCAATCAACAACATAAAATATACAAATTAGTTTTTAAGCAGCAGCAATCAAAATTTTAATTGTTATTTATTAAAGTATATATGTCTGTCTAAATTCTAAAAAGGCAATTATGCAAGCAAGAATAATATTGTCAATCATTGCAGTTGTAGCATCAGTTACATTAGCTATGATTGCAACAATCTATCCAATAGAAAATCAAGCGTTTGCTCAACAGCAGGATCAACCTATTCCATTTACAGTACAAAACACTACCATGTCTACACAGGACCCATTACCTGGTCATGAAGCGCATCAAGCTGTAATAGCAGCTCCACCAAGAGAAGATGGCAAGATTTATTCTGGTGTCGTAACATTCACTGCAAGTCAGCCAGTTGAAGCAGTAGTTCTGCATGGATACACTCCTTCTGAAAGGTTGCTATCTCTTTGATGAAGCAGTTTACAGATACACCTATCAATGCAGGTTCATTTGCGTTTACAGGTAACGCATTAGCTTTCCACACATTAGATGGAAAACCATTTACTGTAACATATACAGTAGATGCTGAAGTAAAATCTCCAACACCCCAATAACTATCATTTATTATCCCTAATTTTTTTTATAATAGAATTTGCCAGTCATTACGATTGACAAAGAGGACATGCTCTATATTTTTATAAAAATGGTATCTGTACTTACATTAAGATAGATTTTGCTGCTGCATATTAACTCACCAACGAAATTGATAGTCAATAAGATGAGACTAACAAGAAGGGATCATGGTATCAGATGATGAACAACAACAACAACAACAACATTCACATCCAAACAACAACCAAATATAGCACAACTAAAACAATGATCACAAGAAGAAATAGTTATGCAGAATAATAACGATAAGAACATTGCAAGCAAACCTACTCCGTATAGAATAATTCTGATTGTAGATGACGAACCTGATATTACTTCAAGTTTGAAGATGGGTTTAGAATATAATGGATTTGAAGTTCATACATTCAATGATCCCGTAGAAGCATTATCAAATTTTAAGGCTGGTTCATATGACCTGGTACTCCTTGATATTAAAATGCCAAAAATGAATGGCTTTGAATTATGTCAAGAAATAAAAAAGGAAGACGAAAAGGTCAAGATATGTTTTTTGACAGCATTTGAGCCATCTTATGAAGAATTTAGAAGGCGGTTCCCTAAACTTAATGTAAGTTGTTTTGCCTCTAAACCGATTTCGATATATGATTTGGCCAAGAGAATAAAGGAAGAGCTAGAATCTCAGTCATAATTATAAATGCGTGATAATTTCCTTTGACTAGTATTTCTGAGTATTATAGAGATAACATATAATACTTGTGGTATGGTATGTCCTCTGGGTTGTATTGTCGTCGCTGATGGTAAATAACTAATAGCAAATAAAAGAAGTCAAATCTACTATTCAATTTCCTATGAGTAAAACGGTGAAAATATCTGTATTCCTATTGGACTATACTGTTGTGTGTATGTGTATTGCTAATTTCAAATCTACAATTATTAAGAGTTTCTGTTCTATTTAATCAGTCTATTTTTTTGTTGTTCAAAAATGGGTTGTTCGTCTCGCTACTCTGAGCTTTCTTCTTCATATGTACATATATTTTAGATTATCGTTTTCTTCGTAGTATAACTATGATTGTATCTCTTTTCTTATCTATTATATCTCTCTGGCACTATGATCTTCTTGTTTATTATATCGTGTGTTAATTGATTTAGCCTCAATTTTACATCTTCAGGAACTTTATTCTCTAAGCCATAGAATGGTGCTAGATAGACAATACCGTCTCCTACACCCCCTTTGCCTATTTCTAGTCCAGGCTTATATATTTCTCCTTTGAATTTGCCTGCTTGAACCATCTTAACAGCTTGGTCATATGCCTTATCTACATCCAAGACAAACGAGGTCAGAACAGTTTCTGGGGCCAGTTTGTTCTGATCTGAGACCGCACCAAATGCATATATTCCATTTTCTTTAGCGGCCTCAATAACACCATGACCAGATGTATCAGCTACGTGTAACAAAAAGTCAGCACCAGCATTTATTTGCGATATTGCTGCTTCCTTTCCTTTAGCCGGATTATCAAAATCATCTAAATATGTAACAAGTACTTTAACGTTATGATTCATCAACTTTGCACCTTGTTTATATCCTTCAAAAATATTGACAAGATTTGGATATGTGACATCTCCACCGACATAACCAATCACACCTGTTTTTGACATCATCCCAGCAAGTGCTCCTAACAGAAAGGATCCTTCTTGCTGCATTGGGAAAATGGAAGCAACATTGGTTGACTTAGCAAGGCCAGTAAAAACTACAAATTTTGTATTTGGATAGTCTTTTCCTACCTTTATAGCTGGTTCCCCCCATTCAAAACCATGAGCTATAATCAAGTCAGAACCTTTATCAGCATAATCTCTTAATGTAGCCTCTATATCTGGAATTGCAACATTATCTTTAAATTCAAATTCGTGACTATATTTTGTTTTTATTGCTTGTCCGGCATTGTATGCGAATGCACCCCAGCCTGCATCACTGAATAAAGCATCAGTTAATAATGCTATTTTTAGGTGCTTAGTGGACACCGGCATAATCTGATCTGTTGATGCTGTTACAGAAACAACGCCTATTGCTGCTATTATAGCTACATGCTTTCCTTTTACAGCCATAGCAGCAAATATTCAAAATGGTAATAATAATATTGTTTATTAAAAAATTACATATCTGTGGATGTTGCTATTGCTTACTGGTAGGCTAAATGTAAATGTAGATCCTTTTTTTCCATCATAAATATTATTATTCTCAATCCATATCTTACCACCATGAGCTTCTACAATATTTTTGCAAATAAACAATCCTAATCCTGTACCTCCTCTTTCAGATTTTGTAACAAACTTTGAGAATAGTCTTGGCAATATTTCTGGGTCTATTCCAGTACCTGTATCCTTAACACTAACAACTACTTTACTATCTTTCTTTTCTGTGATAATAGAT
>JAJNBK010000287.1 GCA_021155845.1 Nitrososphaeraceae archaeon | reverse complement strand
AACAGCGAAAGCAAAGGTCAAAGCAGCTCAAGACGCTTGGAACACTCGTAACCCTGAACTTGTAGCACAAGCATATACTGTAGATTCACGATGGCGTAACCGTACTGAGTTTTTTGAGGGTAGAGAAGCAATTATAGCATTTCTAAAAAGAAAATGGGCTAAGGAATTAGATTATCATCTCATGAAAGAACTATGGTGTTATTACAAAAATAGAATTTCTGTACGTTTTGAATATGAATGGAGAGATGCGGATAATCCAAGTCAATGGATGCGAACACATGGAAATGAACATTGGGAATTTGATGATAGTGGTTTAATGAGAATTCGTGATATGAGTGCAAATGATTATCCAATTAAAGAATCAGAAAGAAGATATATAAATTCAGATATATAAACAAACAAAATAAGAAAAAAGTTACGTAACAATATGCTCTGAGATGAACACATAAACTCGGATAATAAAGATATAGAACAATCTTTTATTATTGGAAATTACAGGAATTGAAGTTTTAAATAAGACTGCTATGGTGGATCCAAATACTGGTAATATAACTAAATATAAAACTACAATAAAGTTAGCATTTGGTGTACAACGTTAAGTAATGATTATAATAATTCTACCTCTTTACTATTAATTCTCAGTTATCAAATCAAAAATTTTTATTTGATATAAAACTTTTTTTTGGTTTTTTTACTAAACTTACATCAGAAAAAGAAAAATTATTTTTTGTTAACTTCAAAACATAATGAGTTTTTAAAATTAGACTATAGCCAATAAAACTTTTAAAGAGTGAAAACATTTGAATAATAAGAATAAATCCTGACTTATTTTAGAAATGAGAATAGTTTTTACTTGAATCTTAATCCGTATTTACGAACTAGTTCCTATTTCTCTCCGAGGATAATTCGTTAAAATGTGGGGCATTCTGATGAATACTGGTAATAAATTACCAGCAGATATAAAAGGATATAGTAGTATTACAGTAAAACAATCAGCATCTTACTGCTGGAAAGATGGTGACTATTCATTTTAATTGATGATAAAGTAAAATCATGTATGTAAATTATTAAACTATAATAATATCCTTTTTTACAAAATAGTTAATATGATTCCTTGTATGAGATGTGGAATAGAGAGTAAAAATACCTATAAACTTTCACTTGCAATTTTCAATCAAGAATCTGAAAAGCAAGTAAGTGATACAAAAGTTTTTTGCAAAAAATGTTCAGATCTAATATATACTCTATTCTGTGAAAAATTTTATCAATAAAAAAAATTTGTTTTTATATAATTCAATGGAATAATACTTAAAATGGCTGAAAATAACTCACGTTCTGATGATTATACAAGGCAAGAAAAAAATGAATCTATTAAAGATAAAATATTTGGAAAAATGTCAGAATTTATAGGAGAAACAGGAACTGAAGAAAAGGGATCATCGTTTGCTATTAAATCAATGATTTTTGGCCTATTTGCTTTGCTTGGATTTATAATCCTTGTATATTCAATATTTGTAGCAGTTGTAGGGGAACCTTTAGCATCAATAGCGGATACTGTATTTGTTGCTGCAATCATTGGATCTTTTACTTTGGTAGGAATAATTATTAGTCAATTATTCTTAAAGAAGTAATTTTATTCAAATACTTTTTAATTTCCACATTATATTGTCATCGTTGTATGGTAATAATGATGGAAGCCTAGGTTTTTACTAAATTTATGTGTTTTGATATATTTTTTAGTTATGTTAGCATTGTTAATAATATTGTGACCTTTAGGCCATTATTAAGTTGGGATTAAATAAGTTAATAAAGATACAATTTACTATGCATGATGAAATGGTTTAAGTCTAAACGTAGACACGATACAATTGATGATTTTATCAGAAAAGTATTTGATCAGTGGTTAGAATGGAGAGATACCATTTCATTTATGGAAGAAGCCTACACAAAACAGTCCAAGACAATTGAAGATGATTTATAATAGCAAATAAGTAATTGATTGACTTTAATTAATAACTAACACTCAATTCTTATTCCTATTCCTATTACTACTATTTAGTGTCTAATCTATCAAATCTGTTTTATAATTGTATATATATAATTCAATTCTTTTTTTATTATTTTGTTTATTTTATTTCTAATATTGAGATAAAATTCTTTTAAGTGTCTCTATCTACTATTATTTTACTCTTGCAATATTTCTACTTTGAAGTAAGAATAAGAGTATAAGGATAGACCTTCTAGTATACTCGAGACAAATCTATAGGCTATTGAACCATCCGAATCAAGATTGGGATTGAATATAGTAATATCCATCCCAACAGTGCGACCTGAGGCAACTATGATTTTCAAAAGCTCGCTTAGCTCAGAGAAACTTAAACCTCCATTTAGACGATAATCTACTGCAGGCATGATTGAGTCATCCAATACATCAGCATCGATATGGATCCAAAATCCGAGTAGTTCATTCTGCTGCAAAAGCTTTTCAACAGCCTCTGACGCAGCATTTGTAATTCCTCGTTCTTTCACGTATGTAAGATCAAATGAATTAATATCGGTATTTCGAACATCTTGACTTCCGAAACTTGCGGCTTGTTCTCTGTCACGGTAGCCAAATAGAATTATGTCTTGATCTCGGACAAGTGGCTTGAAATTATTTATATCAGTCAGTACATCTGGACCCCGACCAGATACAATTGCAAGATCCATATCGGCAACCTCTCCTGTTAAAGATGCTTCTGGTTGATAAAAATCAGCGTGGCCGTCTATGAAGAACAAACCATATCTTCCCAAACGCCGTAGGGCTAAAAGATTTCCAATTACTATGCTACAATCACCTCCTAGTACAATTGGGTATCGCATATTACGAATCACAGAAGCGACTCTGTCTGCAAGATGTAAAGAAAATGTTTTGATGGAGTCAGGATTTAGTAGAAGCGTTATTTTGTCACGCTCGGAATTATAAGGCAAAGAAGAAACTCGTCCTGAGTAATCAGCATTTAACCTCTCCATCAGACCTGCTTCCTTCAGTGCTTCCGGTAGATATTCTACTCCTGTAGGTCGTAATCCTAGAATTGAAGGAGCATCTATAATTGTAAATTGTGATGGCAAAACTATCTACCTAAGACCAATCCAAAAGAGATTTTTTATATATTTATAGTTAGTCCTTATCACTATAGTAGACATTAGAAAACAGTATATGTCTTTGTTTTATCTTCTATTAGTATTTGTTACCAAAGTTTTCCTCTAATCGAAATGATTTGCCGAATATAGGATCTACAAGAGAAAAGAGTTTCAGCCCTTTATACTATGAGACTATTATTTATATTATTAGTAGGCAACATTACGGGTTATGGTTTGTACTGAGCTTGTCACTAATACTTTCGCACGAAGTACTACTCTACTGCAGTAATTTCTACAAAAGCTATTAGATATCAATTATTCTTTACTGATTTGATAAAATCTTTCCCTTGTTTTCATCTATTTTCTTCCTGACTTAGTAATAGACTAGTACTCAATTTAGCCTTAGCCTTATAAAGCCGGATCAGGACCAATCTTTACAAGCATTTTACCAAAGTTTTCTCCTTTGAAAAGTCCAAGGAACGCTTTTGGTGCATTCTCTATTCCTTCTGACACTGTTTCTTTCCACTTGATGTTTCCTTTGTTATAGCCAACATGAGATTAGATGGACCAGGAAGTGGAGAACTAGAGTTGTATTGTGATATCATACCACAAAGCACTATTCTGCCAAATGTTTTCATGTTGTCAAGAGCTGCTTCTAGGTGTTTTCCCCCTACATTATCAAAGTAAATATCAATTTTATCGGGACAGATTTTTCGGAGATGTTCAGAGATGTCATTCACTTCTTTGTAATTAAAGGCATTATCGATTCCAGCTTGATCAACAAGCCACTTTACTTTCTCCTCTGAGCCAGCGCTTCCTATAACATGACAACCTTTGGTCTTTGCGATTTGACATGCAACAGAACCGACTGCACCAGATGCAGCTGACACAAATACTGTGTCACCCTCTTTAAGCTCACCAATTTTTAAAAGTCCTACATATGCTGTAAGACCTGTCATACCAAATGTTCCAAGGAATGATTGAATTGGGGCTATGTTGGGGTTGACCTTAATAACATCTGAACCATTGGACAACCAATACTCACGCCAGCCAAGCATTCCTAAGACATATTCACCTACTGTAAACTGATTATTGTTTGATGTTATAATCTGGCCTACACATGCTCCTTCTAACGGCTGACCTAATTTGAAGGGAGGTATATAGCTATTACTTCCTTCTCTCATGCGACCCCTCATATATGGATCTACGGACATCCAGATGTTACGTACCAAGAATTCTCCTTCTTTTGTTGGTTCTGGAATATGAACTTGTACAAGTTTGAAATTATTTTCTGTGGGCATTCCATATGGGTATTCGGTTAGAGAAATTTCCTTGCTAACCTTTGTTACAACCATATATTAC
>JAJNBK010000286.1 GCA_021155845.1 Nitrososphaeraceae archaeon | reverse complement strand
ACCGCAGGATTCCAAGACTTATCTTTGATTTTAGGCTCCATTTCGTTGTTTCATTTAATGCATAGCTATAAGGTTATTAACGTTAGTATATTTTCCATATATATTGAATATGGCTGCTACTGCTGCTATCGCCGGTCAATTATTACTTTTACATATCTTGATAATGGGGATAATCTCATTATTCTTTCTGTTTACAGTGGCTGGTTCCATTCTCTTGATAATGATACTCCTTGCTTCAGAAATATCTGGAGAATTTGCAGCAAATTCCATATACTGGCATCAATAATTACAGTTATTTTTTTACAAAAAGTAATAGGTAGACTCTACGATAGATTATACTGTGTAATAGTCCATTTCCCAAATGACAATGAAATTCGAAAATGAGAGATGAAAAATGTGTGTGTGTATAATAAAGCGATTATAGCTAAATTGGAAGAGCTCCTCTTTACCAACTAATAATATAATACTTGGTAATCCTCATTAAAAATCTTTAATAGAATATAAAGGAAACTTTGTTTTATATTGTTGTTGTTGTTTTATATTCTGTGGCCATAATATTATATTTTACTCTGTTTTTATTTCTTACTCACTCACTCACCATCAATACCATCAGCACCATCCTCACCCTCTTCCTCCTCTCCATCGCTGTCGTCATCTTCCTCTAATGGAATACTGAAAGAATTTGTCGCAAAATCCTCTGCAGGAGGTTCCGGAACATTTATAGCAATATCATCACCTGTTGTTGTAAGAGGTGGAGGAGGAGGAGAGCTTGTATTTTCGCAGTTAGTCGATATAGTCTCATTTTTAGATGGATCAAAATCTATAACTATATCCGTTCCTTCTCCACAGTTAAACCTATCTTTGCCAGGTCCTCCTGTCAGTGAGTCATCGTCAGGGCCTCCAAATAAATTATCGTTACCGCTATCACCAAATATCAAATCATCTCCTTCACCAGCTCGAATTCCATCATGGCCTCTGTCACCATGTATAGTATCATCTCCCATATCACCTTTGATTTGATCATTACCCTCAAGACCAGATATCATATCGGCTTCTCCATGACCTCGTATGTTATCACTCTTAATAGTACCAGTTAATGTATCAGATTCTTGTGTTCCTGTTACATTGAGTGCCCAAACGGTTGTTATAGATGGTAGTGGTAATATTTGGCCAACTAGTGATATTGTACTAGTTAATAATAGCGCAGTAATTGTCGTAGTTCCTATAATAATAATTATTGCTAACATTAAAACTTCTTTTGACATATTAATTTCCTATGGTATTATAACAAGGAGATTTATACCCTTCATTGGCAATAAACTTATCACAATTTGTATATATGTTTTGACCTTGTTGATACTAAGAAGACTTTAGGGTTGATTAACTAACACCATATCCAAGCATTCTATAACCTCACACATATTATTAAAAAATATATCATCATGATGTTTTACAGACTATGGCTTAACATTGGCATCATCTTCTTCTTTCTTCTATTGCTAGTAGCAGCATTAACCCATGTCTTGAGTTGTATGCTTACTCCCTTCTTGACATTTACGCTGTAGTACAATTTGTTTGAAATTTACTAATTGTATATTATTTACCGATTACTTTAGTATTTAATAATCAACAACAAAAATTTAATTTAAACTTCAACAATTCACACAGTTATGAAAGAATTAAACGAGCAAGAGCACACATTTCTAGGTAAACTCAAAGAAATGGCAAACTATGATGAGAATAAAAGTATTAAAAAAATTGACATTGTTGAAGCAATGGGAATGAAAGGTTACTCAAACGAAGTAATTAACCAAATCGTTCAAACTCTTATAAGCGAAGGCTTAATTAAGCCAGGGAACAGAGAAGATGAAGTTAAAATCACATATGAATGGAAACACAAGAAATCTAAAAGTTAATAGAGTGACTTGTATTATACTTCTCAGTAGTAACAGACAGACACACAATAATGACAAACTTTGATATTCCATTAACTGATATAGTATAACAACACTAGAATTTATGAAAGGACACTGGTGCATAAAGAAAATCAACTTCCATTATATCTAATTTAAACAAAATAGTAGCATCTTCTACTACTGTAGCATTAGTAAGAAATCTAGGTTCATTGAAATCGTAAAATAGATGAAGAAAGAGTAATTGCCTAGAATTATTAAATAATAATACTACTGCAAAATTACAAAAATTATTCTATCGATGCTTTTTGATGCTCTATGAAGAGGTATTGTAAAATCCTGCTTAAAGACCATGTAGTACTACTTTGGTAAATTCAGGAAAGGGTTATCTATTATGCATGATAACTCTTGTTACTTTTTCAAATTCCTTATCAGACAATTTTTATTTCTTTTACTCATAAGCAATAACAGCATCAGCATCATCATCATCATCATCATCTTTACCTATAAGAGACCTTAGATACATTGGATTCTCCCATAGATCTATGAATCATTATAACAAAGATAAACATCGCTGCTACTATTAACCAACTTGATAGTCCAAAGAAGTCAAAATCTCCTATTGCACGTATACTCAAAGATAAGATGATCAAAATTAAAGGAATTTTATTGAAATTAGTAAAATCAATTGTCCTTCCAATCACTGGTGGAAGCATAAGTGGCAAATATAATGTGATTGTAGTTCCAATAAATCCTACAGCAATAATATGAATGGCAAGATCATAAAAAGCAAAGGTTTCATGAAATAAATTGAACAACAAAGCCATCGTAATACCAATATAAAGAAATAAAAAAGATAATTTTATGTGGATAGCTGTAAAGTTATAGCGTGCTTTCTTTTCTCCCTGAATGAGACGACGTATTTCATCACTATTATCAAAGCAGCCAGTGATATAAACTGCACCACCAAATGTCAATGCTGAAGATAAAAATGCAATATTAAAAATTATTGGAGATAAGTTATTTTCTTCGTACAACAGGATAGATATCAGACCTGAAATTATAGATACTAAAACAAGTCCAAATGAAGCAAAACCCAAGATTCTTCTAGGTCTAATGAATCCAAGGAAAGACGGTAGAGTCTTATACTCTATTCCATAAATCATGAGTATTGGAAAAAGCAGCCATGGCTGAATATGAGTTAGCGAATTAGTATTATACTCATATCCAATTGATTGAACTATATTAATTATTATTAATGTAATTATAGAGAGAGCTATGAAGTAAT
>JAJNBK010000285.1 GCA_021155845.1 Nitrososphaeraceae archaeon | reverse complement strand
TCGCTTTCCACAATCCTTACATAAAGGATTGGATATATCATAAGTTTGAACAAGTTTCAAGATAGAAAGATACTCTACATTCAAAATTTTTGCATGTTGGGATGTTGCTTTCCTGACTCCGCATCCGATTTTAACTAAATCGCCTATTTCCAACTGTGATGCAATGTTTGTTAAACATGTTGGCTCATATATTGCAGCAGGAAAAATAATGCCAGTAAAATCCTCAACCATAAACAAGACATGCCCTCCTTGGATCACATGAGGTTTCGTTTTTATATTGCATTGAACATGACCTGCCATGTGAGCTTTAACCTTTGATAGATTTAACTGATTTTTCAAATGCATATCTGTTCCTTGGTTCGATCGGAAGACCATATATCCATCCAATTTTTCCTCTGGTCGTAACCTCTCTAATGAGTAAACAACCACTTCTGGATTTTCACCCCTTATACCACAGAAAACAGGGTCTGGTCCATGTGGAGTAATTAATATGCGTCTGTGATATTGATCATAATTGTTGAAAGTATTAGGAAATGTGTATTTGCTATACTCGATTACTTTGGAGATATCTACTAGCCTGGGAGTCCCACAATTTTCTGATTTTCTGTATGCTATCACTTCAAATGTATGGTCGCCATTTAACAAACAACCGATCGCACCTAGTGAGCCTATCAAACCTTGACCGTTTCCAAAAGTGAAATACTGAATTCCATATTTTTTCGCCAGATTTTCTGCTTTTTGTTTACTTAAAATGTCATACATAGCAATCTTACTAAATTCCTGTATAGCTTGTGGGACCTGTTCTCTATCATAAAATGCAAGACCAGGATTTGCTCCTGAGTCTATTGATGATCCTTCCTCTAAAAGTTGTTTTATGTTTTCGATAATTTTATTATGATTTTTTGCCTTGACTCTAAGACAAACGGCACCATTACCACGCGTTTTCCAGGGAATGTTTGGGTTTAATCTAATCAACAGAGGATAATCAATATCATCAAATCCGATATGTAAAACCTGATTCGTCCCGGCAGTACTGGCAGTCATAGCGTTAGATAATCAAAACATCCTACAAATATTAACTATAAGCTGTAAATGGCTAATTCTATTTATATATTGAATATGAATATGTTAATTGCTAAAGTATATTTTTTATCTTGCCTTAAAAAGATTGTTTTAGTATATCAAATGTTCCAAGGCGCTTGTCACCTTTGATTGATTGAAATTTAAGTTACTTTATCAACACCACAAAAGAATTAAAAGGGGCTCTGACATAATTCTTGTCATAAATTATTCTTCTTTATTTCACTAAACAAACAGAAAATCTCAAAGTACTCAAAAATCAAACTCTCAACGACAAGCACAGATCCTCCAATCATAGTTATTAAATTCTATGATGAAGAAGCACGTTACCATATGTTCCTGTCATCTTCAGGAATTAGAATTGGCTACTTGTTCAAAATCAAAAATCTAGTAGAGAGTAAGGAATACGACATTTATCACTTTACTAATAGTAGGCACAAAATGTGAATCCACTACCTATTGTACTCCTAGGGTTACTTTAGCGACAAAAAATTTATCCATAGTATTGGGATTGCTATGGTAAGAAATTAATACAGAATTGCTTTTTGTTTGCCATCAATAGGTAGAATTGATGTGTTTATTATTGACAGCTATTGCGGCTAACACTAAACTGGAATCGTAGTAATACCCGATTAGAGATGCATTAGTTAGTATCGGTATAAGATAGATTAGCATCTGACAGAACAAATAAGACTCCATGGAAAATGAGAAAACAAATAGCCATGGACAACAGTTTTTTGAAAATCTGCAAACACAATTCTCTAGACACCAAAGTCATACACTGTGTCTAAAAGTAAAATAGATGATTAACTGCAGTATACGTTTTTGATATCACAACTTTTTCTTTCTCCTATCTTCTTCTAGGTAAAATCATACGAGCAGTCATCATCATCACAAGAGATATTATTCTTATTTCTTCATTTTGTGTTTATCACAACAAATCATTAATAAATTAATTCTCTTTTTATGGTTTCCCTATGAAGTATTAAGAGAATATGTATTATTATAACGTGTTACCTACTACTCTGACATCAGCATCATCAATATTATAACTTTATGACCATGTAGAATTGCATAATTTGTCAATGTTAATTATAATTATCTACACACATTTTTCTAGCAATATAGTGTTGTATTCAATATCATAATGATCGAAGTTGATCTCCTTCTATTTCGTAAATAGAAGAATCAATTTAATCATTAATCATCTATGCAATGCAATCACAGAATGATTAATGTATAATGCTTCTAGCAACATTCGTTACTACCATGACTGAATTTCTTTGTCTTGTCATTCTTGTCTCTGTATATTGTTGTGCATTGCTGTAGGAGCAAAAATATAAGTTTGCTGTAACAAATACTTTCAAAGCTATTATAATAAAGGCATTTGAGCACATAGTCGAGAACATTAGGGATTCTTCTTTTTCTTTTTCTTTTCCTTCTCCTTCTTCTTCTAGATAACTACTTATGAGATTACTGATGCTGTAACTTGATTATTTGATGATGGGGCAATTCTATAAATTATCCCATCATCAAATGACAGGATATAAAAAAAACCATCTGGACCTGTTGCTATATCCGTTATACTGCCAAAGCCAGATCCAAAAATAATTGTAGATAATTCCTCTTCATTATCAGCTACAAGATCAATTAGATCTGTTTGACTCGCGTCAAATTTTATCCCAGTCCTGTCTTCGTTAACTTCAAAATAGTATATATTACCATTGTTGTAGTCGCCAACGAAAATGTTATTTGCATATTTATCTCCAAGTTTTGGTGAATGTAGGAACTCTATGTCTGTAACTGCAGGCGTAATTTGCCAGCTGAATACAGGATCAATATACTGCGATCCTTGGAAACTTACCAAATCATCTACGGATTCGCCACTTCTAGAAATAGGACCCATAACTGTTTGCCATCCACTATTAAAACCTGGTCTGACCAGATTAACTTCATCATACTCACCCGGTCCGTTTTCAGTGTCCCATAACATATTTGTAAGGGGATCTATTGCTAATCCGAAACTGTTTCTGATACCGTATGCATAATACCTACTCAATACACTATCGCCACTATTTACAAAAGGGTTGTTGGGAGCTGCTGAACCATCATTAGGATTTACTTTGAATATGACTCCAGTATCATCCGGCTCTGGCCCATCTAGAAAGTTCTGAAGCTTGCCATCATGAATCATGATTTGGGCCTGGTATTGCAGGAAGATCTAAAATTAAAGTAGGATTGACAAGAGTTTCTCCATTCCAGTTATATCGATATACTCTATTTCTTAATGTTTCACCGCTTTCAGTAAAATAAAGGAATACAGTATCATCTTCTAGAGTAGCAATTCCTAATAATCCACGCTCACTTTCTGTATCAACCGGTACATTTAACACTGGTTGCTCTTGTAAAATACCATTCGAAATAAGACGCACTGAGCCAGTCTTTTCTAAAACTAAAATGTTATTACTATCCATAAATGCCATACTTGTAGGAGAAGATAGTCCCTCAATAACTATCTCTGCCATTAGGCTGGGATCGTTGATAACCGGCTGTGCATGAACATAATCAAAATATCCAATGAATATAAAAGACACAATAGTAGTCAGGAATACTGCACCAGTTTTGAAAAAGTCGAAGCTGTTTCTCATAATTGATATCAAGTTATTGTCTTATCCTCTTTCTTCTTTCTCGTTATCTAAATCTTATTGTTTATCTATTTATTCAGATCATCATATGGTTTATGTTTCCTCTTTCAGACATTATCCCAATTACTAACTGACGAGCCAACATTGTAACCTGCGACTGAGGAGAAAGATAATAGACTGAGCAATGCAATATATTCAGACTTAGGTTTGAGATTTGCTCATATAATTGGACCTCCACTTTTCATGCTCGTTTTTTTATTGGCTTTCCCTGGTTAGATGTCATGTAACTCAATTTTATATAGTGATGGTAGCTATACATTTCGCATTTATACAATATGCATAATAATTAAAATAAATGTTAAGTAACGAAATTCCAGTTATTCGTGGCTTTACCTTAAATGGACATAAATCCTCACTCATTATAACTTAGAATTTTTCATTTGTGAAGTTCCATTTTTGTTATTTTTCTTTTTGCGATTTTATCATCTAGTCATATAGTCAAGATCATCATTCCAATTTCCATAGCTAATATGAAACTATAAAATTATACTGGATATATATTATGTTATGAGACAGCATATAAAGAATTGTTAAAAATACAACAATTATCATGAATATCAATAATAATTTAAAGAATACTTCTATTCTTGTTTAACTATCTGCTTCATCATCTTCCATGCATTGTCAAGTAATTAAGACCTATCAAAAACAGCAATAAAAGCATTGAAAGAAATGACTATCCCCTTAACTTGTTACAACTTAACTCTATTTCTGACTATAAGCAGAAAGGACAGCGTCCCATCATTGCTATCGTTAGAGCGGCAGAAAAAAGAAGTCGAAAACAATCTATAGTTTATGGCATTCTACTACCTAGACGCATAAGAACTAATCACCCACAATATATATGAAAATCGTTCTTTGTCTATCCATAACTTGAGTATCTATTCCTCAAATTATCACGCAATTTGAAGGCTAGCTTTTCGGCAACTTGTTTTTGATACCCATTAGAATTTACTGGATTTCCTTTAGTAAAGACAACTG
>JAJNBK010000284.1 GCA_021155845.1 Nitrososphaeraceae archaeon | reverse complement strand
AAAGGATACTGGTGTAGGAATAGACCAAGAAGTTCTACCTAGGTTATTTTCAAAATTTATAACAAAATCAGAAAAGGGAACTGGACTCGGTTTGTATATCTCAAAAAATATCATCGAAAGTCATGGGGGAAAGATATGGGCTGAAAATAATGCAGATGGAAAAGGAGCGACTTTTATCTTTAGTATACCTATTAGCGATTATTAATACACGAAATTTTGCAGTCTGAATTAAAGTATCTCAAAAATTGTTTTAATAAACACGATTAATTCTCTTTTTTTAGGGATTAATAAAAAATTTCTTTGGAAATTATCTAAGGATTGCATTGTTAAAAAATTTTAATAATATTAATGATTACATCTTCCAAGAAAGCCACACGATTAAATAACGCTAATTTTCAAGAAATCAACGGGCCGATAGCTCAGCTTGGTGGAGCGTTCGACTGATAATCGAAAGGTCGAGGGTTCAACTCCCTTTCGGCCCAAATCAATCTTGTCCCATAATAAGCCCATCTTCAATTACTATATGAGAAATTTTCATATAAAAGTAAAAGAGATAGGCTAGCTATATTATGTACGGTTTACGGGCACCTGGCACCAAAATACATTATCCTCGCAGATTCAAATACTTCTTTGATTTTTTAAAATTTCCAGGATCTGATGTCATATTACTGCAGTAATTACTAATATCCTATTATGAGATAATTTATCTCATTTAGGCTAAGCTATTCGTCATTACTTGTCAGAAAGTTACAATGTTTCACTCTCTCACCGTCAAACTCAAACTCAGAAGAGTAACATTCTCCTGCGCCCATACATCTTATTGTTCCGTCTATACTTGCAGGGAGTTCATCAGATCCACAATCTTCATCATCATCATCTGATGATGAAGAACGATCTGATTCATCCGTGCTTGCATATAATGCTTGAGGTATTAACATTGCTATTGTCGATATCCCCATAATGATAGTAGCTGTTGTCAGTAATATTACAAAGTGATGTTGGATTCTTCCCATAGTAACAGTTAGCACTTCATATATATACATACATATGTAGTCTATCTTATAGTAAATTTTATTTTCGACACTTCTGGAGCAACATCAGTAGGTCCCATCTTCGAATAGGACGTATAATAGAATTTCATAGTTAATAGTACTATTTTCAATTAGTAACAAATGAAGTGAAGAAGCCGATCACATAACATGTCTACTCGAAGGAAAGTATTGTTTATAGGATTAGGTATACTGACACTTGGAATTGTAATACTAACTTCAGATGTTCTACTATCACCTGTGCTCTGGCAAACATTCCAATGTGGATAGGATCTCAGTCTGAACAATTCCAGTCTAACTAGAGAGCAAATAAGTGAATATTGTAATAATCAAATTCAAGAGACAGACATTAATTTAGAAAGTGGTAGTGGTCTGATAACTGTCGGCTTTGGAATAGTTTTCATAGTTATAGGCTTGATAATAACTGCAATTAATGGTGGCATATGGCTTATACAAAGAAGAAGAAGAACAATCATAAGAAGAGAAAGAAGAGAAGCACCATCAGCAGGAGTGAGCATAGAAATGAAGAATAATGGGGGAATAGAAGAAGACGATTGGTTCGCACCTAAGAAGGTAATCGCCTATTGCCTAATTGTAGGATTGATTAGCGGCACACTCTCTATTTTCATAAATTCGTTAGTTGTACTTTCTGCGGCAGCCTTTGTATTTGCTTCAATTACAGTATGGTACATATTTGGTGATAAATTTCATAGATGGGAAGAGAGAAGAAGGACAAAAGAGAAATCTTTTCCTTGATTGTATATCTGCATCTTTAATGTGACACAAGATATACATTACATAAAACAATACTAATGTAGAGCTTAAGGAAATGGCATGGGAGTATCAAAGGGTAATTCTAATGGTACATCATCATCGGACGAATCATTATCATCTATCATAATGTCTTCTTCTAATTCTGTTCCTGGGATATCATCATCGCTTTCTTCTTCCTCTTCTTTCCCTTCATCTTCTTGTTTCGCTGTATTGTCCTCCTCCTCATCTCCAATTTCTTCTGTCTCGATCGGCTCTAATTCCTGCCTGATAGCTTCATCTTCGAGTTCCATATCTTTCATCTCTGAAGCAGTAGCAGTTGCTATAGATGTAAATACTTGACTAAAGTCTATTAAACCAACTAACGATATTCCTACCAGAAGAAGATGGATAACAAACAGTTTTGGCTGCAATGTGGTGTATTTCTTTGTGCTTGTTACTCGTATATTTGAATTAAAGATTATAATGACTTACGTTTATTTCAGGACATTGTACTAGAGGGATAGTATGTAGAAAGAAATCAGGAAAAGAAAGAAAAGAAAAGTTCTGGAATATTCCTGACTAATGAATGCTATTCAATAATCTAAATTACTTCTATAATACTGTAGTAGAAGACACTATAAAGTTTATATCAGAGAAACAACAGTTGTCAAAAGAGAGACTCAAGTCATAATCTTCAGAAGAATAAGACAATGATAAAGAGTCTAAAGAACCTGACTATTATGATGAAAATACTGGTATGACTAATTTGCTAAGATATGTATTCTTTGCATGGAATAGATCTCTATATACATATATATATATATGTATATATATATGTGTATATATGAATCAGCAGCACGTTAGCTTAATCCAAAATCTGCTCATTTAGACTACACTGATATCATCATCCTTTGATAATCCAATTGTAATTCCGGTCGAGATACTACCTGTGGGAAAATACAGCGCTAGTATTGATAGAATGTCACTCGCAGAGCTTAGTATCCCATTCTGACAATGGTGGTGCCCAATGTCTCACTAGGGAGTTACATTATTGTTAATTACTTATTTCTCCAATTGCCTTTGATATATCTGCCATATTATAATATTCTCTATCCAGTAGCTGATGAATGACAATGACAGACTATATTAGAAATTTGCATTTGATGATAATAGTAACGAAGAAATTATTATCAATATGAGAAAAGAGAATATAAATGCTATACAAAAAAAGTAAGCCAAGTTATTACTAACTGAAACATTTCAGTCCTGGGACAAAATATCATGTCAATTCTGTCATGAATCTGGCCCAGCCTGCTAAATTTTAGAGAAGATGTTGTTAGTTCTTGTCTAATTCTCTAAGAAATCATTATTATTATCTACCAAATGGAGTTTGAAGTTCATAGCCTGCAATGGATTCTGCTGCATTGGGATCTGGGTCTTCAGCTGGTTCTTCAGTTAGTTCAAAGTTCTTGTAGGTATAAGGATTTACCATGTATTGACTAAAATCTAAG